>CAIVSK010000225.1 GCA_903908495.1 Akkermansiaceae bacterium | reverse complement strand
TCCTGCAGGGCCTCCAGCACGACCGGCATGGATTCCTTCCAGTTGGCCGGGTACTGCTCCGACACCTCAAACGCCAGCCGCCGGCCGTCCGGCGCGGCTTCCGCCACCCGTTGCAACACCAGGGCCCTGAGTTCCGCCGGCGGCAGTTCGTAGCAGCCGACGTTGATATTTGACCAGAACAGTCGGTCCGGCCACGCCGCCCGGGCGTCGGCCAGGGTCAGGTCGCCCTCCGGTGGCGGGGTGAGCGACTCGACCAGGTCGATCGGCGCCCGCGCGATCTGTTTCCGGCAACTGGCCAGCCGGCCGTCATAATGGCACCCGATGAGCTTGCCCGCGGCATGGAGCATCGGGAAAAACTCCTCGTAGACGGGCAGCAGGAAGTCCTCGTAACGGCGGGGTCCCAGCGTGTCGGCGGTGAAGTTCTCCAGGTTGGACAGATAGCGGCCCGGCCCCCGGGCGACGATCTCGACGATGCGACGGAAGTTTTGCCGCAACGCGGCGTACAACCGCCGCACCTCCGCCTCGTACTCGGACAGGTGCCAGCAGAAGTTTTCCAGCCCGGCAAAATCGACCAGGATCTGCTGCAGCGGCGTGCGCCACAACTCCGGGATGGCGATGCCCCAGGGCGGCAGTGCCGCCGCTTTGGCCAGATAGTCTTCATAGCACGGCGTGAAGTCGGTGTGCTCGACGATGTAGGTCATCACCCGGTAGTCCTGCGGAATTTCGAGGAAATACTTCTGGTTCCAGCCGCTCTCCCACGTGGCGTAGATTTCACCGACGGGCGTGCGCCGGATCTGGCGGCGCATGGGTTTGCCCGCCTCCGTATAGTTCTCCTCGATGATCTCCACGCCGCGGAACGTGGTCTCGAACGTGCGCAGATACCAGGTCACCCCCAGGCCATTTTCATACATCGGCCGCCACGCCGGGTCATCGGCGGTGTGGCGCCACTCGTTCCAATAGATGGTGTAGGGAATCTGGTCGGGCCGTTCGCCCGACCAGAAGGCTTCGATCCGTTCGCGTATGTTCATCGGTCTGTCCGCGCTTCCACCGCATGCGGTCCGGGGGAAGGCTCAAGGCGCCGCCATTCATACAGTCCGCCATGCCGGTTGCCAGTCAGGACGGGCCCCATCGATCATGACCGGCGATTTGCTTTTGCGCGGCAAACTGCTAAATAAGCAGACCTCGTTTGGTCCTTCCTTCATTTCCCAACAATTAATCCATTCCCTATGAAACGTTCGCTCCAGCTCCTCACCCTCGGTGCGATGGCTCTTGGCCTGGTTGCCTCCGCCCGGGCCGCCGTCGAAACCTACAAAATTGATCCGGTGCACTCGTCGGTCGGGTTCACGATCCGCCACTTCTTCACCAACGTCCCCGGCGCCTTCACCAAGTTTTCCGGGACCATCGCGGTGGACCGCGACCACCTCGAAAACAGCACCGTCGAAGCCAGGATCGAAGTGGCCAGTGTCGACACCCGCAACGGCATGCGTGACGACGATCTGCGCAGCAACAATTTCTTCTCCGCGGCAAAACTCCCCGCCATCACCTT
>CAIVSK010000224.1 GCA_903908495.1 Akkermansiaceae bacterium | reverse complement strand
GCGCTGCAAGGCGATGGGGCTGGGCCTGGCCGACGCCCAATGGGAGAAGACCACCGCCGACGGCATCACCGCGGAGGCCCGCTATTGGATCGATGACATGTATATGATCCCGCTGCTGCAAGTCCAGGCGTTTCGCGCCAGCGGCGACGCCAAATACCTCGATCGCGCGGCACTGACGATGGCGGCCTATTTTGACCGGATGCAAGAGTCTAACGGGCTCTTCCATCACGGCACCGACGCGCGATTTTTCTGGGGCCGTGGCAACGGCTGGATGGCCGCCGGGTCCGCCGAGTTGCTGCGCTCGCTGCCGGAGATCCATCCACAACACGCGCAAATTCTGGCGGGTTACCGCAAGCTGATGGCCGGCCTGTTAGCCACGCAATCGGACACCGGCATGTGGCGTCAACTCCTCGATCAACCCGCGGCGTGGCCGGAGACGTCGGCCACGGCGATGTTCACCTTTGGCATGATCACCGGGGTGAAGAGCGGTTGGCTCGATGAGGCAAGTTACGGCCCCGCCGCCCGCAAGGGGTGGCTGGCGCTGGTCGGGTATCTCGATGGGAATGCCAACCTGCGCGAGGTCTGCGGCGGCACCAACAAGGGGTTTGAGGTGCAGTTCTACCTGGACCGCCCCCGCAGCGCGGGCGATTTGCATGGCCAGGCACCCATGCTCTGGTGCGCCAGTGCCCTGTTGCGTTAGACCGGGAACCGGGGTTTGGCTCAAGTCGCGGCGGCGAGGCGTTGCAAGGCGCGGCCGGCGAGGAAGGCCAGCGGCGGCAACAGCAGGCAAACCAGGGCGAACAGATTGGCCTTGCCGTGGGTGAGCAGGCTCAGCGCCAAGGGCAGCAGGGCGACCCAATCAAGCAACGGCACCCCGGCCAGCAATGCGGAAACCCTGGCTCGCGGGGATTTTGCCCAACGGGTGCAACCGAGGGTCAGCCAGATGCCGAATGGCAGCAACCCGAGCAGCCCGAAGAGCGGCGTGGTGATCAGATACCACGAGGCCATCAACAACCCGGCCAGCAGCAGCAGGAAACGGGCGTGCAGACGGGTATCGGACGGCGGCGATGGTCGTTGCGATTCGCTGCGGGCGATCCACGAGAGGCCCGCTATGTAGAATAACAGTGCCAAGGCATGCGGCGCGATGACGGCCAGTTCCAAGCGGGTTTGCGCCAAGGGGTGGGCCAGGCCGGGTTTGGCGCAGCCCAGCGGCCATTCGATGAAAAACAGCAATGGCAACAGCGCCCGGCACATCGCCACCAGCAGGATCGCCGCGGGGGTCTGCTTGTGCCAGCGGGTGTAGGCCGCAATGCACAGCGCGATGGCCACCGCGACCATTGCGGAGCCGGCACCGACGCAGCCGGCCAAGGCCACCCCGGACGCGCCGCAGCCGAGCGCCAAGCGCAGGTAGAATGCGGGCGCGAACGCCCCCAGCGGCAGCGCCCGTTCCGGCCGGTGTTGCCCGTCCCAGTGGCGGTCGTGCCAGTCGTTGAGAAAATTGCCGCTCACGTAGAGCAGACAGCCGGCCAGGGCGAGCAGGATGGCGGCCGGCCAGGGCGAGCCGGCCGGTGCCCAGCGCCCGCCGGCCACCACGCCCAAGGCGACCCCGAGCCAGACGTTGCTCACCACGCTGGGGAGGTTGGCGATGCGGGCACTGGCGAGCAGAAGGAGGGATTTTTGACGCGGGTTCAAGGGGCCGGATCTTGATCCGGCGGGGACGATTGACCAGCGCAAACTCGGGCCCTGCATATTCCTGCCCAATTCCCCGGAACCAGGGCCGCACCGCAAATTTTTCGCGGCGATGGGTGGACAAGCGCAGACAGGCACGCTAAACTCCAAGGCATGCGAAGCCATCTGAAATCCACTCCGCGCCAGGCGCGCGGCTTTACCTTGGTCGAGTTGTTGGTGGTCATCACCATCATCGGCGTGTTGTCGACCATCGCCATGGTGGGCACCCCCCGGATTATCGAAAAAGGCCGCAAGGTGCAGGCCTTGGCGCAGTTCCGCGAATTGGCGGTGGGGTTTGCCGCCTACGACGGCGACAGCAACAACCCGCTCATCCCCTATGAGCAACGCGCGGCCGGCCAGGACACGGTGTATGGCGACGTGGGTGGCGAATTTTCCAACGGCATCGTGGTGGCGGTGCTCGGCGGCCAGGCGGGAAACCTGGCCTACCACCCGCTTGATTACAACGTGAAGGACATCAATCCGAAGGAAGAGGTCTATATGATCTTCAAAGTCGCCGACAAGAAGAAGAACGGCGTGACCCCCGATGGCGTGCTCAACGATCCATGGGGCAGGCAGTTGATGTTTGCGGTCAATGCCTTCAAATCCACCAACTCGAACGCCGTGCTGGTGGACAAAAACACCACCAACCCAGGCAAGAACGACTCCCACCTGGACACCAAAGACTTGGCCGTGTATTCCGACACCGAACCGCGCGACCAGTCGTTTGTGGTGTGGAGCTACGGCAAAGACGGGAAAAAGGGCAGCGAAGAAGGCCGCAGCAGAAAGCCGCCCCCCTACAATGGCTCCGACGACGTGGTTTCCTGGAAGTAATTGCAGCGCGGGCTTGCCGCGCAAGGCCGCGCGGCTCTAGCCTTGCCGCATGCAGAAAATTCGAGCCGGAGTCGCGGGTGCGGGTGCCATGGGGCGCAACCATGCCAGGGTGTATTCTTCGTTAGACAGCGCGCTGCTCACCGCCGTCTATGATGCGGACGCGGGGCGGGCGGCGGCGGTGGCGGCGGAATTCGGCGCGCAGCCGGTGACGAGTTTGGAAGCCCTCGCCGAGTTGTGCGACCTCGCCAGTGTGGCGGTGCCCACCGTGGCGCACCGCGCGGTGGGCTGCCGGTTGATGGAGCTGGGGTTGCACGTGCTGATGGGAAAGCCCATCGCGCCGACGCTGGCCGACGCGCAGGTGTTGGTGGAGACCTCGCAGCGCACCACGCGGGTGCTGCAAATCGGCCACATCGAGCGCTTCAATCCGGTGCTCCGCGAGTTGGAAAAAAAGCTTTCCCGCCCCCGCTTCATTGAGGCTCACCGCTTGTCGCCCTTTCCCAACCGCAGCATCGATATTGGGGTGGTGCTCGACCTGATGATCCACGACTTGGAAATCATCCTCCACCTCGTCCGCTCGCCCATCGCCAGCATCGACGCGGTGGGCGTGGCGGTCCTGACCGGCCAGGAAGACATCGCCAATGCCCGCCTGCGCTTCGAGAATGGCTGTGTCGCCAACGTCACCGCCAGCCGCATCAGCCCGGAACGCATGCGCAAGCTGCGGGTGTTTCAGGAAGATTGCTATCTGTCG
>CAIVSK010000223.1 GCA_903908495.1 Akkermansiaceae bacterium | reverse complement strand
GGCGATGAGGACCGTTTCGTTGCGCGGCAGGATCGCATAGTCCACCAGGTATTTGAAACTCAGCGGGACCGCGGAGTTGAACGCCATCTCAATCAGCAGCCCGCCCAAGAGCAGCAGTCCCACGCCCCAGCGCACCCGCAACGCGGCTCCGACATAGGCCACGGTCTGCCTGATGCCAGTTGCCGGTGCTGGAGTTGCGTCGGATGGGGGCGATTCCGGATGCGGGTTCATGCAGTGGGTTTGCAAAGCAGTGAGGCGAGCCCGCGCCCGAGGCAATCACAAAAGTGCCGCGCAAAAATTGCCGCCAGCTATTTTGCATCCATTTTCCAAACGCCATTCCACGTGGCAGGCGACTGCGCCGCGAGGTCCGCGCAGCGGGCCGCCAGGACGCGGCTGGGACCGTCGGAAGTTTCCCGCAGCAGCAGGTCGAACAGCGCCTGCGCCGAGGCGAAGCTCCCTTGGGCATATGCGGCGTAGGCCATCTGGTAGCGCTGGCAAATTTCGGCATAAGCCGTGGGAGTGCAGGGGTTTTCGCACTCGAAGAGGTCCACCGGTTCGGTCTTGCCCTTCACGATCACCCGGTCCACCAGGCGATGCTCGCCGAGCTTGCTGATTTGCGCCGCAGTCACGCCCGAGACCAGCAAGCGCACCCCGTAAACCTTGGTGAGCGCCTCAATCCGCGCGGCTTCGTTCACGCTGTCACCGATCAGGCCGTAGTCGAGCCGTTGTGCCGAGCCCTTGTTGCCGACCAGCACGTTGCCGCTGTGCAACGCCACGCCGTAGCCAAACCATTCGCGCACGGCCGGCGACAGCGTGGGGCGCAGCCTCTCCAGCGCCGCGATCAAGTTAAGGGCGGCGCGGATGGCGCGCTCGGCGGCGTCGGGCTGCGCTTGTGGCGCGCCCCAGTAGCTCAGGAACTGGTCACCCAGAAAGTGTTCCAAATTGCCTTCCTCGGCCATGATGGCGGTGGTCTGCGCCTCAAACACCCGGTTGAGCAAATCAAACATCCCCTGTGGACCCAGCATCTCTGCCAGCGGCGTGGAGTTGCGCAGGTCGCTCAACAGCAGGGTCACCTCGGCTCGCCGCGGTGCCATCGAGCCCGGATCGGCCAATACCGCCTCCAGCACCCGCGGGGAAAAATACAGTCCCATCGTGTGCCGCAACTTGACCCGCTCCAGCCGCTCCAACACAAAATCGTAGCCGAGCACACACAAGCTGCTTGCGATCAACCCCATCAGCGGTGAGGCCAGCGGCACGAGCATGCCGGCCCGGTCAAACAGCAGCTGCGCGACCCCTGCGTAGCCGACGCCGGCACCCACGACGCCCAGCAAGCGCCTGGCGGGATGTTGCAACAGGAAGGCCAAAGCCCCGGCCACGACGCCGGCGAGCGCCAGAAGGCAGCAGCGCGCCAATTGGGATGGCTCGCGCAGGAATTCACCGTGCAGCGCCGCATTGAGAATTTGCAGATGGATTTCCGGTCCGCTCATCAGACCGGGGGCGTTGAATGGCGTGTTGTGAACGTCATGAAAAATCCCGGCGGTCGGACCAATCAGCACGATCTTGTCCTTGAAGTCCTTGCCGCTGGCATGGTTGGTTTCCCAGAGCCTCGGCGAGAGCACGTCGCCGATCGGGATTGGCCGGTAAGCCGCGCCGGGTGCCGCGGTGAAGCGGAACGGGTGCGCCTGGAAATCGGTTGGGATGGCGTCGGCCCGGCCGAAATTACGCAGCACGCGTGCCTCGAGCGATTCGAGTACGACGCCCTCGGCCACCACGTCACCGGCCTGGGCAGCGGTCTGACGGAAACTCACACGTCGCAAGGTATCATCAAAATCCGGCCAGATGGTGACATATCCCAAGCGCCCGTCCTCCACTGGCGACTGGCCCGCAGCGGTTGCCATCAGGCTTGCATTGGGCAACAGCAGTTCCCTGAACTCCCCGCGCTCGGTTTGCCCCACGCTGATGTCATAGCCGATGACCACCCGCCTGCGGAATTTTTCCAACGCCTGCTGCAAGGCGTCGTCACCGTCGCCCGGCGCGGTGCACACCAGGTCCAGCACGATGACCTTGGCGCCGGCGCCGGCCAGTTTTTCGATCAGCCGGGCCCACACTGCCCGCGACCACGGGAAAGTGGTTTGCAACTCCCGCAACACCGGCTCGGCCTGCAATTCCTCGGCGCTGAAATCCGCCTCATAGACCGGTTTGTCAATGCCGATGAGCAGCAGCCGATCATCCGGCGGCGTCCTGCGGCCGAGCCGCGCCTGCCAGTCCCGGGCGAAAAACTCCGCTTGCTGCAGCGGCACGAATCCGCGCAATCCTAACAGCAGCAACAGCAGCGTCCAGCCCGCGCAAATGGCGAGCACGATGAACGGACGGCGGTTGGTGGATTTCATTTCGAGATATGCGGAAGCAGGGTGATCGAAACACCAGCTTAGGCGCGGCCTGCAATGCTGACAATTCAAACCACGGAGCAATCAGGCCCCGGTCGGAAGCCGCGCATTGCATGGGAGAGCGGTGCGGGACGTCCACCTCGAATGCGCCGGCGTCGGAACCCGCTGGCGGTGGTGAAGCCGCTGTGCAAGTGCCCTCATATTTGCGGCTGTCGCCCTTGCGCCAAGGGGACCTTGCCCGCCGCCGTCACCGCGGGACGATTCTTGGGCTCGCCACCACGATTCGGTTGCCAGCCTGCGGAAATCGACTAAAGTGCCCGCCCCGGCCGCGAATTGGCCGGCTTTCAATATGAATCCTCCTCATGTGGCAATTGTGGGCGCGACCGGCGCCGTCGGCGAAGAAATGCGGCTTTGTCTCGAGCAACGGGATTTTCCGGTGGGAAAACTCACGCTGCTCGCCTCCGCCCGCTCGGTCGGGAAGCGGTTTCCGTTTCGCGGTGAGGAAATCGCGGTGCAGGAGCTCACCCACGATTCGTTTGCGGGGGTGGACATTGCGTTATTCAGTGCCGGCGGCTCGATTTCATTGGAGTTCGGCCCGTCCGCGGCGGCGGCCGGCGCGGTGGTGATTGACAATTCATCGGCCTTCCGGATGGATGCTGACGTGCCGCTGGTGGTGCCGGAAATCAACCCGCAGGCGGCCAAGAACCCGCCGCGCGGCATCATCGCCAATCCCAACTGCACCACCATCATCTCGCTCATGGCGCTGGCCCCGTTGCACGAGGCATTCGGGCTCGAAGCGGTCATCGCCTCGAGTTACCAGGCGGTGTCGGGTTCCGGCGCGCAGGGGATCCGCGAACTGGAAGAACAGGTCGCCGCGATCACCGCCGGACTGCCGTTCACGCCCAAAGTCTACCCGCGCCAGATCGCCTTCAATGTCATTCCGCAAGTGGACGCGTTCACCGACAACGGCTACACCAAGGAGGAGATGAAAATGCTCAACGAGGGCCGCAAAATCCTCTCCCTGCCCGCCCTCAAGGTGTCCTGCACCTGCGTCAGGGTGCCGGTCTATCGCTCGCACTCGATCGCCATCACCGCCCAATTCTCCCGCCCTGTGGATATCGCCACCGCGCGCGCCGCCTACGCCGGCCGGCCCGGAATCCAACTCGTCGATGACCCGTCCGCGCGCTTGTTCCCGGTGCCGCTGGACACCACCGGCAAGGACGATTGCCTCGTCGGCCGCATCCGCCACAACCTGGTGCTGGAAAATGCCCTCGACCTGTGGGTTGTCGGCGATCAAATCCGCAAGGGTGCCGCCCTCAACGCCGTCCAAATCGCCGAAATCCTCTGACGAGGTAGAGGATCGCGGATAGGGGATAGGGGATGCGGAAGCTTTGCTCGGCAACTCCTCAGCTAATCCAAACACCTCCTCATTTGTCACTCAGTGTCCATGACGTGGCGGCTTACATCCTCAAAAAGCAGGGTGAAATGTCCGCCATGAAGCTTCAGAAGCTCGTTTATTACTCCCAAGCCTGGTCGTTGGTTTGGGACGAAAAGCCGCTGTTTCGCGCCCAGGTCGAGGCTTGGGCGAACGGCCCTGTCGTGCGCAGTCTCTACGATAAACACCGCGGCCAGTTCGCAGT
>CAIVSK010000222.1 GCA_903908495.1 Akkermansiaceae bacterium | reverse complement strand
CGGTGCTGGTGGCGGCCGCGGCGGACCAGGTGGCGGCCGCGGCGGCGGCGGTGGCGGTGGCGGTGGCGGTGGCGGTGGCGGTGGCGGTGGCAACCGTGGCGGTGGCGGTGGCGGTGGCGGTGGGGGCGCCGGCCCAGGCAGATGAACACCCACCCCGCGCCGACAATGACCCTTCATTCATCCACGTCCAAACACCCCCGCGGCTTTGCCTTGGTCGCCGTGCTGTGGCTTATCGCCGTGCTTGGCATGGCCACCATGGTTGCCCTCCGCGTCGTCTCCTTTGACATGGAGCTCACCACCGCCAAAGTCCACGGCTCCCGCGCCCGCAATATCGCCGAGATGGGCATTGCCGTCGGCTGCAACCCGGTCGTCAAACGCTCAGATCCCATCCTCCATCACGTCGATGAGGACGCTGGCGGCGGCTTCGATGTTCGCGTCCTCTCCGAGGGCGGCCGCTTTAATATCAACACCACCCTTCTGCGCAACGATACCCCCCTGCTGCGAGACTTGTTCATCAGCTGGGGCTTGGACCTCGACGCCGCACAAGGCGTCACCGCCTGCCTTGCCGACTGGATCGACGCCGATGACGACGTCTCGCTCAACGGTGCCGAAAAAGATTGGTATCTAGGTCAGGGCCGGATCAATCAGCCCTTCAACCGGCCGTTCTACAACATTGATGAAATGCGCCTCGTGCGGGGCATGGAATTGGTCGAAGCCGTCCGCCCGGACTGGCGCAATTGGTTCACCGTGTGGAGCTCTGGCGGCCTCGATCTCAACGATGCCCCCGCCGAGCTCATCGCCGCTGCTGCCGATGTCTCCGTCGAGGTGGCCTCCCTCATCCCGCAGGCCGTGTGCGGCTCCGATGGCATCCGCGACACCGATGACGACGTGCCCTTTAAAGATGTCAACAGCGCGCTTGCTCTTTTGGGCCTGGACATCAATAGTCGCCCGGACTTAGCCCAACGCTTCGCTGTGAACGACACTACCACCCGCATCGAAAGCGTCGGCACCGCCGGTTCGGCCAAGCGCCGCATCACGGTCATCGTCCGCAACCGTACCGGCCAACCCGCCCTTCTCGACCGTTTCGAAGAAATCATCCCGTGAGTAAGCCTACCGATCAAATCCTCCTCGTCCCCGGCGAAACCGGTTGGGAAATATGGACCAGCCAAGCCGAGGCTGCCTTCACCCTCCATTCCGCTTCCTCAAGTTCGCGCGCCAGCGAATTGATCGGTATTCCCAGTGGCGACATCCTGATGTTCTTCCCGGTCAAGGCCATCACGGCCATTCCGATGAAAGTCACCAGTGAGGACGACTCGCTCTTTCCGGAGTTGGCGGTGATGCACGCCGAGCGCCTCGGCATGCGCCCCGACCCGATGGCCGGGCAACTCACCGACACCTTTGTCATCGCCCGCCAAGGCGATACCACCGCCCTGCTTTCCGTCCACCTGCGGCCGCCCGTCGAGGGCGATCTGCCGCTGCGCGGACCCAAGGAGTTTGATATTTCGGCGCGTGCCTTCCCGGTGCAAGGCGATTGCCTGGCGGTGTGGAAGGAATTCGGCCGCTGGGTGTTCTGTCTCTTCCATCAGGGGAAACCCGTCTACTGCCAGGCCACTTCCACCTCGGCAGCCGCCCCCGATGAGTCTCTGGTCCGCGAAATCCGCCTCGCCATCATCCAACTGTCGCTGCAGGACATCGATCTGACCCCCACCCACGTGGTCCTCTGGACCCAGGCTGAAAACCACTCGCCCGGCGCGCTTGCCGGGGCCTTCAATGCCCCGGTGGAAGTCTCGCCGCGGCCCGCGCCGGTGTTGCCCGAGCCCCGCAGCAAGCTGCTGCCGGCCGATGTGCGCGCCGCCCGCCGGGTTGCACTCCGCCGCCGCAATATCATCCTGTCGGCCGCCGCCGTTGCCATCGCCTACCTCGGCCTGATCGGCTACTTCGGTTACAGCCTCTGGAAAGTGAACACGGATACCGCGTTGCTCCGCAAGAAAGCCCAGGCCGCAGCCCCGGATGCCGTTTCCTACAAAGCCCACCTCGCCAAGTGGGACGAGCTCAGGCACGCGGTCGATCTCAACCAGTCACCCGTCGATATCCTGTTCCGCATTTCCCGCTGCATCCCACCTAAC
Organism: Akkermansiaceae bacterium; assembly: GCA_903908495.1. Taxonomy (GTDB): domain Bacteria; phylum Verrucomicrobiota; class Verrucomicrobiia; order Verrucomicrobiales; family Akkermansiaceae; genus Luteolibacter. The sequence goes on along the minus strand of CAIVSK010000222.1, from coordinate 69,659 downwards.
AGCAGTTTGCGCCTCAAAACCGCCGAAATCACCGCCAGCGAAATCACCCTCACCGGGGAGGCCCAGCAGCCCGCCGCAGTCAACCAGTTCAGCCTCGCGCTGACTAAAAGCAACGACCTGGTCGGCCTCGTCTGGCAAACACCGGCACCGAGCCAAAGCACCCGCGGCTGGGAATTCGTCTTCAACGCCGCCCCACCGAAAAATTGATCCCGCCTTCGCGACCCCTCACCGACAATTTCAGCAGGCAGCGGCATTTATCACCATAGCGCCCCCGCCCGCCCAATCCCCCAATCCTTCCTCCGCCTGTGTCACCACGTGAAAAAAAGCTCCTCATCTTCTTCGCCATCGGGGGATTCGCCGTCATCAACCTACTGGGTTTCAATTTCTTCGCCAAGTTGCAGATCGATATCCACGGCAAGCATGCCAAGGCCGTCACCGTGCTCAAACAGGCCGAAATGATCCGCGCCAGCCGCGAGGAGGTCGAAAGCCAGATGGAATGGCTCGCCAAAAATGAGCCCAAGCCCAGCGAGTACCAACCGGTCCTCACCTCCCTGCAGGAACTCGCCGAAAAGGAAGTCACCGCCGTCGGTCTCACTCTCAAGACACAGAAAATCCTCCCCACCGAGCAAACTGCCGGCCTGTATTTTCATCGCGTCAAAGTCCAACTCACCTTGGTCGGACCCGAGAAATCACTTTACACTTGGTTCGACCACCTCAACTCGCCGGAAAGCCTCCGCTGCGTCACCTACATCCGCATGTCTCCAAACAAGGAAGACGACTCCAAAATCGATTGCACCGCCATTGTCGAACAATGGTTCGTCCCCACGTAAGCCGCCTCAAATGCCTCGCCGTCCCCTGAACCAAGACTCCGTCACTGCGGCAACCCCAGACGTGATATCCGCCTCATCGCACTAGGTTCCGTTCATATCTAACCATTTTTCACCATGCACTCCATCGTCCGCCCCAGCCTGTTGCTGTTGCTCGCCATCAGCGGCCTCAATGCCGCTGAATTGCCGAAAAAGGCCCAGCTCTCCCGCTACTCCTCGTTGTGGGACAACTCACCCTTCACCACCAAGCCCCCGCCCACACCCACCGGTCCGGTGGAGAACCCGTTCGATAATTGGGCGCTCAAAGGCGTTGCGCCGATCGCCGGGGGCTACCTCATCACCCTCATCAATAAGAAAAATCCGGCCGAAGCGGTGCCGCCCATCGATACCGACCGGCCCTCGGAATACAAGGTCCTGAGTATCGAGCGCGATCCGGACAACGCGCTGGGCACCGTCGTCTACCTCTCCAAAGGCGACCTCAAGGGCAGCGTCACCTTCGACGAAAAACTCAGCATTCCCAAGCCGCCGGCGGTGAAGCCCGGACACAAGCTGCCCGGCCAACCGCCAGTCCCGGGCCAGCCGCCGCAGCTGCAGCCGCAGCCGCAGCCGGTCGCGCCTGTCGTCGATACTCGCCAACCGCGTGCCCGGGTTGTTCCTCCACCCGCCACCGGTGCCCAGAACGGCGGCAACAACGGCGGCAACAACGGTGCCAGAACCAATCGCATCGGCGGCGGCCGCGGCGGCAGTAGCACCGGCGGCACCTCCCAACGCTCCACCGGTCGCTAACCTCCTCTCAGATCTCAATTCCCAATTCCAAATTCCACCTCCCCCATGCTTCTCTTTCGCTATTTTGCACTCCTGATCTTGAGCGTTACTCTTGCCGCTGCCCAAGACCCCGCCTCTCCCGGAGCGACCCCATCGCCGGAGGCCCCCACTCCAACCCCACCGCAGCCCGGGATCCCCACACCCGTCGTCCCTGTTCCAAACGTCCCTGTTCCAAACGTCCCCGCACCTGCGGGCATTCCGAGTGTCCCGGGCAGGACCACGCCCGGCAGGACGGTGCCCGGCAATGCAGCCAAGATCCCACTCGGTGGCCCGGCCAAGCCCGCCGCCGCCGCGCCCGTCGGCCCATTGGTCCCGTCGCGCAAACCCGCCCGTGATCCCAACGTGCCGCTGGCCGATACCAAGATCGTTGAACCCATCGAACAGGAAACCCTCAAGGGGTCCGAGCTGGCCGCGCTTTACCGCAAATACACCGGCCGCCGCGTTATCGTCTCCGCCGCCGCCGCCGCCGCCGAGTTCTCCTTCGTCCAGGACGCCAGCCCCGAGGACCCCCTCACCTATGCCCAAGCCGCCGAACTCCTCAGAAAAGCCGCCGGCATCGAAAACTTCGTCTTCATGCTCGATGACAAGGATCCGAATCTGGATTTCCTGACCGTCTCCACCCGTCTGCCCGGTCTCGCCTACAACGTTTTCAACGAAAACGACGTGCTGCCCGAGGGCGACGGCGTCATTTCCTACGTGATGACCTTCAAGCACCTCAAACCCGAGACCGCAGCCCAGGCATTCACCCAGATCATCGGCCAGTTCGGCACCTACGGCTCGATCGCTCCGCTCAATGGCTCGGTCGTCATCACCGAAAACACCTCACTCATCCGCCGCCTCATCAAACTCAAGGAGGAAATCGACAAGCCCTCGGACATCACCGGCACCCGCTTCATTTCCGTCAAATACGCCGACGTCACCGAGCTGGCCGGCACCCTCAACGATTTGCTCAACACCCAGCAACAGGCGCAAAAAACCGCCGTTGTCCAGCGTTCCGGTGCCCCCGCCGCCCCCGCCATTCCCGGCGCCCCCGCTCAACCACAAAACAACGCCGCCAACGCGGGTGCTGCCACCAGCACCGACACCCCGGTTCAAATCGTCCCGGAACCCCGCACCAACCGGGTCTTCGCCATGGGCCGCCCGGTCGATCTACTCTTCGTCGAGGGGCTCATCCGTGAGTTCGACGTCGAAACCAGCGAAAAAACCTTCCTCCGCCGCAAACTCAAATTCCTCAGTGTCTCGGATTTCCTGCCCATCGCTGGCGATGCCCTCAACCGCGCCTTCACCAGCACCAGCGCCGGCGGGGCCGCCGGTGGGGCCACCGGCGGGGCCGCCGGCGGGACGAATCGCAACTCCCGCACCAGCGGGAACTCCAACACCACCCAGCGTTCCAGCGGTTCCAGCGGCAATAACCGCAGCTCCACTACCTCCACCGGCAGCAACAGCTCCTTCGGTGGCGGTGGCTCGTCGTTCGGCGGCAGCAGCGGCGGCATGGGCGGCAGCAGCGGCGGCTCGTCGGGTGGTGGCAATACCCTCGGCAGTCCCAACGCCTCCACCGCGCCGGTATCGCAACTGGTCGGCCGCACCCTCCTCGTCGCCGACAACATCACCAACTCCATCGTCGTCCAAGGCCCGCCCTCCGGCCTCGAAATCGTCGAGCGCCTCCTCGACCAAGTCGACGTCAAGGCCGACCAGGTCATGATCTCCACCGTCATCGGCCAGCTCACCCTCGACGATTCCAAAACCTTCGGTGTGGATTACCTGGTTAACGGTAACAACATTCTGAGCCGTGGCGGTGGCGGTTTCGCGCCCGATCTGCCGATCGATCCGATTCCGGCGGCCACCACTGGTGCCGCTGCCACCGGCCTCAATCGCGGCTCCCTCACTCCGGCCGGCGGTCTCAAGGTCTACGGTAAAATCGGTAGCGACCTCCACGTCTATTTGCAGGCGCTCCAATCCACCGGCAAATTCAACGTCCTCTCCCGCCCCAGCGTGTTCACCGCCAACAACCAGAGGGGCGTCATCTCCAGCGGCCAGCGCGTCGCCATCCCCACCGGCACCAACGCTTACGGTGCCGGCACTACCGGCAACGTCAGCACGCAGATCCAATATCAGGATGTCGTCCTCAAACTCGAGGTCATCCCCCTGATCAATTCCGCCGATGAAATCACCCTGCAAATCTCCCTCCTCAACGACGAGGTGAATGGGACCCAATCGATCGCGGGCGGTGCCGGCAGCCAGCCTCTCGTTGTCCCCAGAATCTTCACTCGGGAAATCCTCACCACCGTCACCATCCCGAACAACGAAACCATCGTCCTCGGCGGCCTCATTACCGACAAGAAGACCGACAGTGTGGATGGCATCCCGATCCTCAGCAGCATCCCCCTCATCGGCAAGCTGTTCTCCAACACCGTCAAGAGCGACACCCGCGAGGAACTCCTCATCTTCCTCCAGCCAACCATCATCACCAGCCGCAATTCGCTCGATGCCGTCCAGACCGATATGGACCGCCGCTACAAAGGCTCGAGCGACACCCATAAATTCGCCGATGGCCCCGGCGTGCTGCCCCCGCCCAATGCCAAGCCCGTCGCCGATAAAGCCGGTGCCGCGCCCAAGGCCATCCCAGTCGACCCCCAGCCCGCGGCGACCAGCAGCAAAGTCAAGAAGTCGATCCAGCCCTCCCGCTACTGATCTCTCCCTGCCTCTTGCGTTTTTTCCGGCTTCTGCTTGCCAAGCCTCACGCCGCAGGCTATCAATCGCCGTCGCGCGCCCACCAGCGCAATGGTCCCGTGGTCCAATGGATAGGACGATGGCCTCCGAAGCCGTAGGTGCAGGTTCGATTCCTGCCGGGATCACCAATCGCAAAACCCTTATATCCAAAGGGTTACAAGCCGAAAAGAGCAAACTGGGGCCCTGGCATCGCGATGGGAGGGCGGGCCTTTGGCGAGCTGCCGGGCGGTCCGGCATCAAGCCAAAGCGGTGTCGCGCTGGCGCTTGCCACCGCACTCCATGCATGCGCTGGCACGGCATCATCCTAAATCAGCAAGCGGAGGATTCCTGGCTGTCTCGGAATATAGGGGGGGATTTTGCTTCGATTTCTTGCGTCAGCGGCGAATACACGGTCAGATTCGGCCCGTGACCCACATGAAGCATCATTCAAGAATTTTACCCGTCTTCACCGGCGCGCTCCTCGTCGCCCTGCTTGCCTCCTCCTGCTCGATGGAAAAGCCAGCGCAGCAGCAACTTCCCCTCCATCCCATCCAGGAATCACGCATGTCGGACAAGCCCATGTCCGGCTACGTTCCCACCGGCGTCTGGCGCGTCAAGGGTCGCTCCGGAAACACCGTCTATCTCGCTGGAACCTGCCACATCGTCCCCGACAGCCAAATTCCTTTTCCCTCCACCTATTACGCCGCCTATCAGCAATCGCGCGATGTTTTCTTTGAAATCGACCCCGATTCCGTCGCTGTCACCTTCATGATGCTCAGGGGGCTGCCCGGAGTCATCGGCTTCATGATCCATCACAGCTCGGAAATGATCAACCCCAAGGGCCACACCTTGTCGCAGAGTCTCTCGCCGCAGACCGTGAAACGACTCCGCGCCCACTACGGCAGCAAGTATGCGGATAAGGAACACCTCTCGCCCCTCGGTCTGCTCATGGATCACGACCTCATGGGTGACGGTGGCCTGAACAAGGGCGGCGTCGATGACCTGTTCACCCTGCTCGCCCACCGTGATCACAAGAAAATCACATCCCTCGATGGTCAATCCGTCGTCAAGGCCATCACGCCTGCCCTGGAGGCTTCCATCGACGAGGCCCGCAAGGATATCGCAATAAATGGTGCGGATGCCGCGGTGAATAAATCCATTTTTGCTGAAGGCGGTGTGGACACCACTTGGCGGTACGGCATCACCGACCGGGAGGCGGCGAAGGAATTCGGCACCATGAAGAAGGACTACCCCGCGATGTACCAGATGCTGCTTCCAAAGAGGAACAACCAGTGGATCAAACCCATCACCCGCGCCATCGAGGGCAAACACACCACCACCGTCTTCGTCGGTGCCGGCCACTTTCCCGGCCCGGACGGACTGCTGGCCCTCCTCCGCAAGGAAGGCTACAACCCCCAACAAATGTACGGCATCGACCACCCCAAGGTCACTCGTACGCCCGCGTCCAGATAGCCACCCTAGAGTCGTCCCGACTAACTTGGAGATTTACCGCAGAGCCGCAAAGGACGCAAAGTCGCGCAAAGTCGCGCAAAGTCGCGCAAAGGGTTTGGATTATCCTTGAAAGGCGAAAAATCCAGAGCGCTTCCAACTTCACTTGCGGTGTGGTTTCTCTCAAAAATATCCAAATGATAGCTTGGAACTTGAGAGCGGATGGCTACTCTCGAAGGCAAGGGACGAACCCTTGAACCAAGCACATCCCCGATTTTCCCAGCACCCCAGGCCTCACCATGGCCACCGCCCTCAACAGCCAATATCTAGCAACCAAGCCCGAATAAAACACGACCATGAAAATGAAATCGATCGCCGCCCTGCTGAGCCTTGCCTCCTGTCTGATCCTTCCGCTCTGCGCCAAGGATGATGCCCCGCGGGGCTTCGCGCCGCTGTCGGAATTGAAGGATGCCCAATCCAAGGCCGACGGTAAGAAGCTTGTGGTGCTCGTCGTCAAAGGCATGGACGACTCCTGCCCCTACTGCGCCGCCGCCTTGGAAAACGGCACCAAGGCGATCGGTGCTGGCGTTGTCAAAGTGTTCGCCCGTGCGGAAACCATCGGCAAGGCCGACGCCAGCTCGTTCACGCCAGCCCTCCAGCAACGCGTCAAGCAGACGTTCGTCACCGGGGCCGCGGTCACCTTCGTCGTGTTCAATCCGGACATGTCCTCAATCATTGTCGAGGCCAGCCGCAAGGAACTCCAAAGCGACAAAAAGGCCATCGCCGAGTTCAAAAAGAAAGTTCAGGACGCCCAGAAGGCGCTGAAGTAGGCAGATCCTAGCTTCGATGAGCCCCTAACGAGGCGAATTCCCAGATATCGCGAACGTTTTCGATTTGGATTGATGATAGATGATACACGGGAAAGATGACCTTGATCTATCAAATCTCAGGCTGCCTCAAGAGGTGAGTGCCAAAAAATCCATAACTCTTTCTTTATCCGTGCATTCCGTGCAATCCGCGGTTTCTACTTTCCTATCTAGGTTGATGATCTGAGCTTGAAACCGAGCATCCGCAGCATGCAAGCTCACTTCAAGAATCAAGAATCAAGAATCAAGAATCATCTATCATCTATCATCTATCATCTATCAATTCAGATAAGCGTGGCACCTCGACAACCAGACGAGGAAGGGGGCTTTGAGATGCTATTTGAACCGTATGGGGCATCTTGCCTGTCATGGACGACGGGCTTCCAGCCTGTCGTTGCATGCGCAGACAGGCGGGACGCGCTGTCTTACCTCACAGGCGGGACGCCTGATTTCCGATCAGAGAGCGCTAAGTGGACACCATTGGGCGTCTCGGCAAGCCGTGTCGCGCCGCCCGGATCCAGCGCATCGTCGCTGCGCGCCTCAGCGCCGTAGCCGGGCGACCAGGGCAGCGGAATTAATCGCCGCAATCCAAATAAATACCTTGCAAGCAAGCGCGCGACGGAACTACAAGCCTGCCCGCTAGGCCGGCTTGTCGGCTTTTATTAGATCAACGGGATCCTGGACGCCCTCAACGCGGCGCTCGTTTTAGCCGTTTCAGTCCATTTTCACCCCGCAAACTCCATTTTCCCCGCTCCCCGGTCCGGCCACCGGCTCCCTCAACGGCCATCACCCAACAAACAAATACCAGCAGTCGCCTGAAAACCAATTATGAAATCCAAATTCAATACCGCCAAGTTCCGCAATCAAACCTACGGGGCCTCTCTCGTCACTGCCATCGTCGTCTGTTTCGGAGGAACCGCCTTGGCGGTGGACAATTTGTGGACGGGTGCCACCAGCACCGACTGGAACACCGCCAGCAACTGGAGCCTGGGCCGGGTGCCCAGCAATCCGAATGGTGCGCCGATCGGCGACAATTACGATGACGCGGTGGTCAATTCCACCCCTGCCAATATCGCCACGATCACGGCGAACGTGCCCAATCCCCGTGACTTCCGGGTCGGGCAAGGCGGCTCAGCCAACAACGGGACTTTGAATTTCATTTCGGGCAACGCGTCGACAGGCGGCGGCAACTGGGCGTTTGTGGGCCGCGATGGCGCCACGGGCGTCTTCAATCTGGCGAATACCGGCGCGACCGGTGGCACTTTGACGGGAATGGGCCAAGGCTCCGGCAGCTTCACCTGCAATGGCTCGCGCCTCTACGTGGGTGGCCAGAACGGCGGCGGCGGCGGCCATGGCACGTTCAACATGAACACCACCGGCTCACTGACGATTGGCAACGACCTCGCCGTGGGTTCCTCGACGGGCGCAGTCGGTGTGATGAACGTCGATGCGGGATCGATCTCCACCGGCGGTTGGAATTTCATCGGCAAGGACGAAGGCGGGTCCGGCGCCAATGGCACCTTGAACATGGCGGGCGGCACGCTGACCAACAACGGCGGCCGCACCTACATCGGGCAGTCGGGATCCACCGGCACGCTCAACCTCTCCGGTGGCAGCTATATCAACAACAACGACCTCTTCATTGTTGGTGAAAACTCCGGCACCGCCACCATCACCATCACCAACAGCGCCTCGGTGTTGCAGACCGGCAACGAGTTTCAGATCGGCCAGGGCACCAACACCCACGCTCATATTATCTTCAGTGCTGGCACGATCAACTCCAACAGCTGGGTTTCAATCGCACGCGGCGGCGGCAACAGCATTGTCGACATGAGCGGCGGCACGTGGAACAAGACCGGCGGCGGCAATTTCCTCGTCGGGGACAATTCCAACGGGGTGCTCAACTTCAGTGGCGGCTCGATCTCCGTCAGCAGCGAGTTCTGGGTCGGCCAGGGCGGCAGCAGTAACGGCACTTTCAATCTCAGCGGCAGCGCCAGCCTCACGGTCGGCAACTGGAATGCGATCGGTCGCGACGGCGGCACCGCCACCGTCAACATGACCGGTGGCACTTGGACCAAGACCAACGGCGGCGGCAACTTCATCATTGGTGCCAGCGGCCCTGGAACGATGACGCAAAGTGCTGGTCTGGTGGACGTCCAGGGCGGCGATACCTGGATGGCCGAGAACAACCTCTGCAACTACACTCTCAGCGGCAGCGGTGAATTCCGCGCCACCTATTTCCAACTCGCCCGCAACGGTGGCTCCACCGGCAATGTGAATCTCAATGGCGGCACGCTGCGGGTCAATGAGATCGTCGGCGGCGGCGGCACCAAGAATATTCACTTCAACGGCACCCAGATCATCGCGAAAATCGACGAGGCGAACTTCATCACGGGCATGGGTGGCACGGGTGCCACCATCGATGCTGGCGGTCTGAAGGTCGACAGCGCCGGGCACACCCTCGCTGTGACGCAGATTCTCACCGGCACGGGTGGGGTGATCAAATCCGGAGCAGGCAAGCTGACCCTGAGTTCTTATAACAGCTATGCCGGCAACAACACGGTCAATGCGGGCGAGCTGGTCCTCAAGGCGGGTTCCACCGGAACCGGCAACATTTCCATCGCCGATGGCAGCGCCCTGGGTGTTGCCGCCCAGTATTCCGGCGAGCAGCTGGTGAGCACCGATGTCACCCTCGGCACGAGTGCCGCCGGAACCACCCTCAATCTCAACGAGGGCAATGTCTCCGGCACCAATCCTTCGGTCCCGATCCTCAATGTCTCCGGCAATTTCGCGGTCAACGGCAACGTTGCCCTGCACGTGACCGGCAGCCAGTTCCAAGCCGCCATCATGCCGCTGGTTGGCTATAACGCCGCCACCCGCAGTGGTTCCGGCAATTTCGTACTCGGCGGCCTGCCCAACGGCGTGGTCGCCACCCTGATCGACAATCCGAACTATTACGGTGCGGGCCAGGGCTTGGTCTATCTGAACATCACGAGTGTCTCGCTGCCGGTTTGGAATGCCACAGTGGACGCCAATTGGGACGCCACCACCGCCAACTGGATCGACCAAGTGACCACGCTTGAGTCCGTTTACGCCAATCCGGCACCTGTACTGTTTGATGATGCGGTGATCGGTGCCACCGCCGGCGCAGTGGTGTTGAATGGCACGGTTGCCCCGAGCGATGTGACCTTCAACAACTCGCTCGTTCCTTATAGCCTATCTGGCACCGGAAAAATCACCGGCTCCACCGGCCTGACCAAGACGGGTTCGTCCACCCTGGCCATCAGCACGGCGAACGACTACACCGGCGTGACCACTCTCACAGGAGGCATCTTGAGCGTGTCGAGCCTGACGAATGCCGGCACTCCGAGCGCACTCGGCGCCGCGTCCGCAAGCCCCGCCAACCTTGTGTTCAACGGTGGCCAACTCAGCTACACCGGCTCGGGTGAGACCACCGACCGCGGCTTCACCATCGCCGGACTCAACAGTGCGTTCGACGTCCAGGGTGCGCTCACGATGAGTGGTGCCATTAACGCAACGTCCGGTCAGTTCAGGAAAATCGGTGCGGGCACGCTTACCCTGAGCAATCCGGGTGCCAACGTGCTTGGCTACAATGCCAACCCGGGCTTCACCGTCGATAACGGCACCTTGGTTCTGAGCGGCGGCGGCACCCAAACCAACACGGTGGCTGTTGATATCTGGGTCGGAACCACCTCGGCCACAGGCGCGAATCTGCTGTTCGACCACACCACGCTCAATAGCAGCGGCAATTACCTTGCCATCGCACGGGGCAACGGAACAAGCGGTTTGACGTCCACCTGTACGCTCACCAACTCGACGCTAACCACAGGCAATCTCTCGCTCGGCTACAGCAACGGAGTGAATGGTTACCTCGCCACCTCGGTGCTGACGCTGAACACCTCCACCTACAACATCGCCGGAGCCAACAAGATCGGCGAGAGCGCCGGAGCCACTGGCTTCGAGACCCTGACCGGGGCCTCCATCATGAGCGCTGGTGATACCAACGTCGGCCAAGGCGGCGGGACCACTGGAACGCTCGACGTCAAGGGCACTTCGGCCTATACCTCCAACTACCGGCTTCTGGTCGGTCAGGATGGCGGATCGGTCGGCCATTTGGTCATCGAGAATTCCGCCAGTGTCGCTGTGCATTCCTATTGCTCGATCGGCATGAACGGCAGCGGTAATATGCTCGTCAAAGACAGCGGATCATTCACTGGCACCGATGATTTCTCCGTCAATGAAAACGGCGATGCTCCAGTGACCGTGACCCTGCAAGATAACGGAACCATCACGGCAGCAGGCTCCATCTATGTCGGTAGAAATGGCGACCGGTTCGGAACGGTCATCCAAACGGGAGGAACCTTCACCAACAACGGCGGCCTGTTCCAGGTCGGCATGAGCGGTACGGGAACCTGGCTGCAGAGCGGTGGCGTCACCAATGCCGCCGGATGGCTCGCCATCGGCCGGAACAATGGTTCCACCGGTGTTGTCACCGTTTCGGGAACGGGGGTCTTCAATCAAACCGGGACGGGCAACGCCTTGATCGTCGGCGAGGAAGGCACCGGTACCCTCAACATCGAGGGCACCGCTACCGTTTCCTCGGTCGGTTCGAATGGCGTGCTGGTGTCTAACAGCTCGACCGGCAAGGGGACAGTCCACCTGGATGGAGGAACGTTCGTCGCCAAGAAAATCGCTGACGGCGGCGGCACCAGCGAATTCAGCTTCAACGGCGGCGTGCTGAAAGCCGGCCCCGGTGCCAACCTCGCCTTCATGGGCGGACTCGACACGGTAAACGTGAATGTCGGTGGTGCCTTCATCGATAGCAATGGACAGACCATCGCGATCGGACAAGTGCTCAGCGACGGCGGTGGCAACCTCACCAAACAGGGATTGGGAACCCTCGAGCTCAACGGAGCCAACAGCTACCTCGGCACCACCACGGTGGCTGCCGGTACGCTCGGTGGCACCGGTTCGGTGGGTGGTGAGTTGGTCGTTCCAGCCGGAAGTACGATTGCTCCGGGAGCAGCGGGTGTCGGCACCTTCAGCGCTGACGACACTCTCGGCAACGGTTCCTCCATCGGCGGCACCTACGTTTGCGAGGTCTCCGGAGCTGCTGCGGACGCCCTGTTGCTCGGTGGCGATCTGGCCATCAGCCCGGGCGCGGTGCTCGACTTCAGCCTGCTGGCACCGCCGACGGCAATGTCCTACGTGATTGCAACCTATGCGACGCACACCGGTACCTTCATCGAACAGAATGTGCCGGCCGGCTTCCGCGTGGCTTACAATCCCACCAACATCACGCTTGAGTACATTCCGACCGCCTATAGCAACTGGGCCGTCAGCCACGGTTTGAACCCGCTCACCAACGGTGCCCCAGGGGCTGACCCGGATGGTGATGGCCAGTCCAACGCTATCGAGTTCGCCCTCGGCGGAGACCCGACCAGTGCCAGCAACAACGCCAAGACGTTCAGCTTGACGGCCGATAGCAGCGCTGACGGTGACTCGCTCCCTGAACTGCTTCTGACCATCGCGGTGCGCAGCGGCACTCCGGCGTTCACCGGCAGCCCGTCGCCTACCTCCACCCAGGAAGGCTTCACCTACACCATCGAGGGCAGCACGACGCTGGGCAGCTTCACAACCGCAGTGACTCCGGTCACCACGGTAGCGCCGCCCGCGCCGAATGCCACTCCGCCAGCCGGTTACGAGTACCGGACCTTCAGCCTCAACGGCTCGAACGGCCTGTCGAATGCGGGCTTCCTCCGCGTGAAGGTCTCGAACTGAGCCGTCCATAGAAACATCAACGCCCCGGTCGTGAAAGCGACCGGGGTTTTCTGGCAAAATTCGTGGAATTCCGTCCGGCTACGGATTCGATTTGGCGTACACCGCATTTATCTAGCAAGAACGACCTGCCGCCATCGCCAAGTGGCAACCCGTCGTCAGACTCTTGAGTTCAGGCCCGCATGATGCGCCTTACTCCCGGCCCGCCGCAGCGCGGCAAGACTTATTGAAACCGCAATTCCGGTTTCTCCCACAAATTTCAAACCCCCATGAAGACCCCAATGTCCCACACCCGTGCTTCCCTAACGGCCACTGCTTTGAACCATGCCCGCTGGTTTGGCGGCCTGCTCGTCGGCACCGCCATTCTTGGCTCGAATTCCGCCCTGGCCTCTTGGACCGGCGGCACCAGTACCGATTGGAACAATTTTGCCAACTGGACAGGCACAACCGGCGGTTCCGGAACCGTCCTCATCAATAGCATTCCGGCCAATGTCCCGACGATCTCAGCAGACATTAACCCGATTCCGACCACCATCCTCGTCGGCAATACCCTCGCCGGTCGGGTGAACCATGTGGCGGGAAATGCCTCCGTGAGCGCAGGCAATGACCTGGTGCTCGGCCGGACCACCGGCGGCAATGGCACCTATAACCTGGCCAACACCGCAGCCAGCGGAGGCAGTCTGACTGGATTCGGCCAGGGCAGCGGGAATCTGACGATCCCGTATCGGGTTTGTGTCGGAGGTTCTCTCGGCGTTGCGACCGGAGCACTCAACATTCACACCACCGGCACGCTTGCCGTCGGCACCCAGTTGCTGGTCGGCAACCTCGGCGGCACCGGCACGGTGAAGATGGATTCCGGCACCCTCACGGTGGTCAATGAAATCGAAGTCGGAAACGGGGCCAGCAGCACCGGTATCTTCAGCATGTCCGGCGGCGCCGTCACCAAATCGGGTGCCAGCACCGCCGTTACGATCGGTGGCGGCGTGACCATCAACAGTCTAACCACCGACGGCGGGACCGGCACCGCGAACCTGACCGGTGGCACGTTCACCACCGCAGGTGTTTTCCGCGTCGGTGAGAACTTGACCACCGGCAGTGTCCACTCATCTAACGGTACTCTCAATCTCGGCGGTACCAACCTCACCGTCAATGGCGAGTTCTGGGTCGGCAACAACACCGGGGCCACCGGCACGATGCATTTTTCCAGCGGTTCGCTCACGGTGGGCAGTTGGTCGGTGATCGGGCGCAAGGATGGTACTAACACCGGCGTTGGAGCGAGCGGCACGGTGACCATGACTGGCGGTACCTGGACCAAGACCGGTGACAGCAACTTCATCGTCGCAAGCAGCGGTGCCGGGACGATGAACATGAGCGGCGGACTGGTGGTGGTTGGTCCCAGCACGGTCGCTGACCGCGGTATCACCTGGATCGGCGAGCAGAACAACTGCACTGGTGTACTAACGATTTCCGGGGCCGCTGAGTACCGCAGTTCCAGGTTTGTGCTGGGGGTGCAAAGCGGCACCACCGGCACCCTCAATATGAACGGCGGCACGGTGAAAACCTCCCAGATCACAGGCGGGGCCGGCACCGCAAACGTCAACTTTAACGGCACCCAGATCGTCGCGAGCAGCAGCAGCAGCGTTTTCCTCGCCACGCTCGCTAGTGCGAACATCAATGCCGGTGGCTTGCTGGTGAATACCGCAGGCTTCGATCTAACTGCCTCGCAGGTGCTCGCCGGGACCGGCGGCGTGATCAAGACCGGGGTTGGCACGCTCACCTTGACCGGCGCGAACACCTACACCGGCAACCATACCGTAAACGCCGGCAAGCTGGCAGTTACCACAAATTCCACCGGCATCGGCAATTTCACCGTCGCCAACGGAGCGGGCATCGGCCTAACCCAGAGCGTGGACACCGCGACGCTGGCCGTCCCCAATGTCACCTTTGGCACGTCGGCAGCGACGACTTTGGACATTGATCTCGGCAATTCCCCTGGCAATCCGACGATCGCTCCGCTTGATGTGACCGGCACACTCACGCTCAACGGAGCCGTCACCCTCAATATCACCGACGCCCAGATCGCCTCGGGGACCATCCCGCTGGTCAGCTACGCGGCGAGGTCCGGGACTGGCAGCTTCGTTCTCGGCAGTCTGCCCCTCGGCGTGATCGCCACTCTCATCGACGATGGCAGCGGCCTGGTCTCGTTGAACGTCTCGGTCGTTTCCTTCCCTCTTTGGCAGGGGACCGTGGATGGCAACTGGGATACCAGCACCCAGAACTGGTTAGACAAAAGCACGCTTGCCCCTTCGATCTATCAGAACCCGCTGCCAGTGACGTTTGACGACAGCGCGCCCGGACCCACCGCGCTGATCCTGAATCTGCCCGTCTCGCCGGCCACAGTGGCATTCAACAACTCCACTCTGCCATACTCGTTGGGCGGCAGCGGAAAAATCAGCGGATCCACCGGCATCGTGAAGACGGGATCCGCATCTCTAGCCATTAGCACCGCGAACAACGATTACATCGGCGTGACCACACTTGCAGGCGGCACCACCACGGTCGATACCCTGGCCAACGGCGGCGTGGCCAGCCCGCTGGGTGCGGCCTCCGCGGCGGCGGCCAACCTCGTGCTTAACGGCGGCACGCTCGAATATTCCGGCTCTAACATCATCATCGACCGCGGCCTGACCATCAGCGCCGCGGGCAGCGGCATCTCGAATGCCAACAACCTGACCCTCGGCGGCGTGGTTGCCGGTACCATCGGCGTCACCTTCAAGAAAGCCGGAGCCGGCACGCTGGAGTTCACCAATGCCGCAGTCACCCTCGGCGCGGCCGATATCCAAGCGGGCACCTTGGCATTCACCGGCCCGGGCCAAACCGCTTCGATTCCTGGAAACATCTCAACCGGCAGCGCCACCAACGCCAGTGCCAACATGATCGTCCAGAACAGCAACCTGACGGTCGGCGGGACGACCTTGCTGGCTCAGGGGGCCAATTCCACGACTAACGTGACCCTCGGCGGCACCACGGTTTATACCGCCAACAGCAACATTCAGATTGCACTCAACGGCACGGCCGTCGGCAACCTAACCATTCAGGATAACGCCAGCCTGGTTCATAGCGGCGGTTGGTTCTCCATCGGAAATGACGGGGTCGGCACCCTCACGGTGAAAGGCAGCGGCAGTCTTACCACTCCCACCGACTTCAACGTCGGCGACGTCGGTGCCTCCATCGGTACCCTCAACATCCAGGACAACGCCACGGTGTCCACCACCGGCGTTGACTTCATCGGCAAGAACGCCGGCACCACCGGCACCGTGAACGTGACCGGCGGCACCTATAACTCCACCAGCTATATCACCATCGGCCGGCGCCAGGGTGCCACGGGTTACTTCAACATCAGCGGCGGCACGGTCAACCAGACCGATGCGGGTGCCGGGTTCAACGTCGGTGAAAATGGCAGCGGAACTCTCACGGTTTCCGGCACAGGCACCCTCAACATCAACGGCGGCGGCCTCTACCTCAGTGCCGAAGGCACCGGCACCAGCCACTCGGTGGCCTATCTGAATGGCGGCACCATCATCGCCAAACGCGTCGTGCAGCGCGACTTCAACGCCATGAACTATACCGAGTTCCACTTCAACGGTGGCATCCTGCGCGCCCACACCGGGGCCAGCCTCGACTTCATGAGCCAACACGACCTGGTGACGGTCGATAGTGGCGGTGCCTTCATCGACAGCAATGGCCAGACGATCACCATCGCCCAGGCCCTCGGCGGTGACGGCGGCCTCACCAAACAGGGTGCAGGCACGCTGACGCTTACCGGAGCCAATACCTATGCCGGTCCCACGACCGTCAACGCCGGCACCTTGTCGCTGTCCACCGCCTATCTCTCCAACACGTCCGCTGTGACCATCGCCACCGGTGCCGTGCTCAATCTAACGCATGGTCTGACCGACCAGGTGGGCGGGCTCAAGATCGGGGGCGTTTCCCTGCCAGCCGGCGTTTACGACGCCACCACGCATCCGGGAGTGATCACCGGCAACGGCAAACTGCTGGTGATCATCAGCGCTTCCGCCTACGATACCTGGATCGCCGGCTTCCCATCCATCGCTCCGGCAGACCGGGGTCCTGCTTCCGATCCCGATCACGATGGCAGCTCCAATCTGGTGGAGTTCGCATTGGGCGGCACTCCTAACAGCGGCAGCAGCCGGCCGGCAATCTATGCCATCCTGGCGGACAGCAATGGCGATACCCTTAAGGAATTGCTCCTGACCATCGCCGTGCGCAGCGGCACGCCGGCCTTCACCGGCAGCCCCTCGCCCAGTGCCAGCCAGGACGGCGTCACCTACACCCTGGAGGGCAGCACCACCCTGGGTTCCTTCACGGGCACGGTGACACCCGTTAGCTTGGTGGCTCCGCCCGCCCCTAACGCGACACCGCCCAGCGGCTACGAATACCGCACCTTCAGCCTGGCCGGCTCGAATGGATTGCCCGCCACCGGCTTCCTGCGGGTCAAGGTCACCCAGTGAGAAAATCTGCGGGGCGGGCTTGAGCGTCCGGTCGGGAACCAGAGGCCCGATCGAGCATCAAGTTGAGGGCAATAATATTGTCGCACAGCACCCACGCGGATTGGACCAGAACGAGGCCAAGGATGAGCCAATGCATGCACCGGACTACACCGGGCCGATGCCTCCAGCAATGACAATCGGCAAAACCAGATCGGGGATTTTCCCGTGAAAATCGGCGCGATTTTTCGGTTGTTTTCCGGATATTTGCTGGATCGCCGCTACATTTGCTGTACCGTTGGCCGTCATGCGCAGCTCCGTGACCGAGCTTTTTCAGAATGCCGACGCGGGCTATCAAGCGCTGCTCGATACCGTGGCCGAGCCGATCATGGCCATTGAACGGGATGGCAAAATCGTTCTCTGGAATTCGGCGGCGGAATCGACCTTCTGTTGCCGGAATCAAGAGGCCCTCGGTGCCTCGTTGTTCGACCTGGTGATCGGTGGCGCTTCACTGGCCGGTCTTCCTGCCCAGCGGCGACCCGGCCCCCTTGGAGCAGTGGGCCGTACCACGGGCACTCCGGAGCCGCGGCTACCGCGCCGAATTTGCCGCCGACGGAGGCGCTGCGGTCGATGCCTTTGTTGCCGGGAAATATTTTGCGATCCTCATGGACGTGGTGATGCCTGGGATGAACGGTGTGGAAGCCACCATGAAAATCCGCGGAATCGAGGCGAAGTCCGGAAGTCATGTCCCGATCATCACCGTGACCGCAAACGTGATGCCCGGCGACCGCGATCAATACCTCGCCGCCGGGATGGACGAATTCCTCTCCAAGCCGTTCAAACGAGGCGAGCTTGCTGCCATTCTGCCCGAATCGCCGCCGGAGAACGCTAATAAATGGGTGCACAGGTGAAATCATGGCAATTATCGACACATTTTTCAAACTGATGGTGGAACGGGACGCCGAGAGGCTGGTGCTGGTTGCGGATCGGCCGCCTTACCTGCTGAGGCTGGGTGAGACGATCGAGCTCTCGATGCCCGCGCTGGGTGAGGACATGCTGCGGCGAATTTCCCGCGAAATGATCGGCGAAAACGAGCGGCTGGAGGGCCGCTTGCGGGCGGCGGATGGCGTGGAATTCGGCTACCGGATCCACCAAGGCACGCCGGAGTGGCGGATCGAGATCCACCCGCTGGGGGCCGCCGCGCGGGATGCGCCCGCTGCAGAGGATCCTTTGACCCGTGCGGTGGCAAGTTTCATCCAACCGTCATCCAAACCCATTGCCCCGGATGACGCCGGAAACCCGCCCTCACAGGCCCGAGCGGATCCGGATTTGGTGGCTCTGCTCGGCCAAGCGCTTTTGCAAAACGCCTCGGATCTCTTCCTGTCGTCGGGCAAACCACCCCGCATCCGCCGCAATGGACTGATCAGCCCGCTCGATGCGGGAGCACCGGGCCACCAGCAAATTCTCGCGCTGCTGCCCGACGAAGGAGCCCGCCGCGAACTCGAGCAATCCGGCAGCGTCGATTTCGCCGTCCGCTGGGAAATGCCGGACGGCCCGCGCCGGATCCGCGTCAATGTCTTCCGGCATTTGGATGGCGTGGCCGCCGCGCTGCGCCCGATCCGCCGCCGAGCGCCGCAACTCTCCGAACTTTCCCTTCCCGATGACCTGCATCAGCTCGCCACGTTTCCCAACGGCCTGGTGCTGGTGACCGGTGTTGCCGGATCGGGGAAATCAACCACTCTGGCGGCGCTCGTCGACTTCCTCAACCGCACCCGCCCGCGGCACATCATCACCATCGAGGATCCGATCGAATACGAGCACCGCGAGATCCAATGCATGATCCACCAGCGCGAGGTGGGCAACAATGTCGAGAGCTTCGCCACCGGCCTGCGCGCTGCCCTGCGCGAAAGTCCGGACGTCATTCTGCTCGGTGAGATGCGCGACCACGCCACGATCGCCGCCGCTCTAACTGCTGCTGAGACCGGGCACCTCGTCCTCTCCACGATGCATTCCGGCAGCGCCTCGACGGCGGTCAACCGCATCGTCGATGTGTTTCCGGGTCACCAGCAGACGCACATCCGCACCCAGTTGGCATTGTCGCTGCGGGCCGTGTTGTCGCAACGCCTCGTCCCCTCCCGTGCCGGCGGATTGGTTCCCGCGGTAGAAAAGCTGCTGGTCACCCCGGCGGTCGCCAACGGCATCCGCGAAGGCCATGACCACTTCATGCGCAACGCCATGCTAACAGGCGGTGACGACGGCATGATCACCCTCGAACGCTCGCTCGCCAATCTGGTCCGCGACCGACTCATCGACCGGGAAACCGCCATCCGCACCGCAAGCGATCCGAAGCTCCTGCTGCATCTATTGGTATGAACGAGGCACTGCTGGCCGGCCATGCGCTCGCCCGCTCCAACGATGGCAGGGGGGGGAGTCGTCGGGAGGCCGACTCTCGCAACCCGCCACAGGGGTTCACCGGGTCGTTGCGGCGGCGAGCGGTTCGTAGCAAACGACGGCGGCGGCGGGGCGCTTGGCGAGGTGGATGCTCAGGCCGTGATCGATCAGGTCGCGGCCGGCGATGACCGTTGATTCCGCCTCATCCAGATTGTGCACGCGGTATTGCGCGGCCGGATCGAGCCCGCTCAGGCGGAACGTGCGATCCGGGGTTTCGTTCGCCTCCCGCCGGAACGCCTGCACCATGCCAGCGTTGCGCCCGACTAGGTGAAACTGCCAGGCAATCCATTCACTGGCGGCGCGGTTGCCGGGCGTGAGCGGATAGAAGTCGCCGCGGTAGAATTCAACAACCTGCTTGAGCTGTGAGGAAAGCTGGCGGAGGCGCTCGTAGTCGAAGTCCTTGCGGCGCATGTCATAGCCGAAGGCGGTGCCGAGACTCTGGCCGCTGCGGATGGCATAAGCATCCGGGCTGTCCATCGGCACGGTGTTGGACCCGAAGTAGGGAATCCACTGATAGAGACTGTGGTGGAACGCCTGCTTGACCGTTAGATCGGCATAGTTGTAGTCGGTCGGATGCAGTGGAACTGCCCGGCGCATGGATTCCAAATCATTGCGACGGCCACCCGATGCACAACTGTCGATGATCAAACCGGGGTGGCGCCGGCGCAATTCATCCCAGTAGGCCAGGTAGCCCTGCACGTGGAGGTTTTCGGTGATTCCCTGGCGCTCCGGCACATCATTGCCGCGCCAGCAGGCCAGCGGGCTCATGTTGAAATCCTGCCGATAGATATGGATCCCCTGGCTGGTGATTTGACCGTCGACGTGATCAACGAGCCAGTGCCAGGCCGCGGGTTTGCCCAGGTCGAGCAAGGGCCCAAGCAGCCACTCGGGGTGATGTTGGGCGAGCCAGCCGCCGCCGACGCGTTCGGGTTCGAACCAGACCAGGGTTTTGATGCCCTTGGCCAGGGCATGGTCGGAGATGGCGCGCAGGCCATGCGGAAAGCGCGTCAGGTCCGGTTCCCAGGTGCCGGTATTGGGCCACTCGCCGCCACATGGGTACCAGCCCGCATCCATCCACCAGCAATCGATCGGTACGCGCTCCTCGACGTAGCGGTCGATGAATTGGATCTGGTTTTGTTCGGTGGCTTGGGTCATTTCATTGAACTCACCCGAGGTGTTGCCGAAGAGGATGGATGGCGGCAAGTGGCCGTCGGCGTCGCGCGGCACGTTATGTGCCCACATCCACCGGCGCCACAGGTTGTGCGCGGCCACCGTGTCGGTGCCGTCCCAGAATACCAGCGCCGTCAGGGGTGTGCGGATCTGCTCGCCGGGAAGCAGTTTCAGGTGGGTGAGTTCCTGGCCGGCGATGAGGCGCAGGCCGCCATCGGTGCCCCGCAGAAAGGTGCTGGCCCATTGGCCGGGCCAACCGACGGCCAGCAAAATGCCGCCCGTTGGCAGGCGCAGGTTGTAATAGGGAAATGCACCATTGCTGCCACGTCCGTCGGCAGGCGCGAAATGCCGTTGGCTGCCCGGTTCGAGGGTTTCCGAGTGAGGTTCGTAGAGTTCCGGCGAGCAGGTATCACCCTTCCATGAGTCCAGCACCACCGGGCTGGCGGATCTCATGGCAAGATCCAGCCCCTGGATGTTTTGCAGAATCGCAGTGGGCCCGGTGCCAGTGTTGCGAAAATACACCGTCCATTCGATGGCCGGAAAATCCGCGTAAGCCACCGCCATGCAACGGACCTCCAAGCCGGTCTTGGGCTCGGTCCATGTCACCGTGTGTTCGCTGCGCGCGCCATCGAGTTGACGGACGGCGGATGTCCGGGGCCACCCGGCTAACAATTCGTCGGACGTCTTTCCGCCAGCTTCGAATGAGAATGGCAGCGCGCTGGTCCGCGCCAGCGGAGTGAATCCCGCGGCGCTCCGGTGATCGCGCAGCGGCATGTCGCCGAGCCATAACTGGCGGCCGTCCTCGAGTTCGACCCGGGCGTCGCCCCAGTCCGATTGATCCCAGCTGATGCCGTCGCCGGCATCGTCGACCTTCAGGGTGAATGTCGACGCCCCGCCGAGTTCGACGCTCACGTCCTGAGCCGGGATGCCGTAGCGCATGACACCGGAGCGAAAGGCGGTCCTGTCTGATAGAGCCACCGCAAACACCACGCTGCCCTTGCCACGCGCGGTGTCATCATTGTGATCAAGACCGACCACCGCAGTAAACCGCTTGCCCGCAGCCGGCAGACGCACCTCGACGCTGCTGGTAGCATGACAATAGAGACCGTGGGTGAAGCTGCGTTCGCCGATTCTCAATGGCTCGCCGCCGCGGGAATTGAGCATCACCGGATCGTGGTTTGCATAAACGTCCAACCCGGGTTCCGGCACCGGCCTGGCAGCCGCGGGCGTGCCGGCCGCCGCCGCCGGCAGCGGGCGTTCTAACAAGTGAGCGGCGAGCCACTGCTGCACGACCGCCTGTGCCGGCCCATCGGCCGGGTTCGAGGCATGCGCCGTGATGGCGGCAGCCAGCAAAATGACAAGGGTAGGTTTCATTGTGCCAATTCTTTGACATCGATCGATACCGTGATCGGGCGGGCGTCCGGCTTGAGCAAGGTGGTCCGCACGTTGCCGAACTTCACCCCGCGGACGTGGCGCGCATGGATGCCGCAGCCGGTCAGGGTGTTGCCAAACATGTTATACTCCGGGTAACATACTCTGATCAAGCCCTCGTGGTTGCAGGAATCGCGACGGAGGATGCCTATTTCCTCGTCGGGTAAGGGCTTGCTGGGTTTGCCGCAATGCGGGCAAGGCTGCCCAACCCCGGAGAATGGCAATACCCAGTCTGGCGTGGAAGGGTCTGTCCCGATACTTTTCCCGATGAGCCCGCAACATGCGTCCTCCCGGCCCCGTAGTTTCTGCCGATGAACTGGAAATCCATGCTTGCCCTGTTTGCCGCGCTGACCGTGACCCAAATCGCCGTGGCTGGCGACAAGGATCCAGCCGCAGTCAAACCCGAGGCCCCACCCGCATGGGAGGCACTCTTCGACGGCAAAACACTCAAGGGCTGGAAAACCGCCAACTTTGGCACCAAAGGGACCGTCACCGTCACCAACGGCGAACTGCGCATCGGCCCGGGAGAGCCGGCCGCCGGCATCGTCCGCGACGGAGAACCACCCGCCCGCATGAACTACGAGATTGAATTGGAGGCGATGCGCAACGAGGGTCATGATTTTTTCTGCGGGCTCACGTTTCCGGTGAACAAGGATCCTTGCACGCTGATCTGCGGCGGCTGGGGCGGCGGCCTGGTCGGGCTGTCCAGCATCGACGACCTGGACGCCTCTGAGAATCAGACCGCCACCGTCAGGGAGTTCAAAGAGAAAACTTGGTATAAAATCCGCCTCCGAGTCACCAAAACCCACATCACCGCTTGGATCAACAACGAACAGGTCATCGAGCAGGAACTCGCAGGACGAAAAATCTCCATCCGCAATGAGGTCGAACCATGCGTCCCGCTCGGCATCTCCACGTGGCACACCGGGTCCGCAATCCGCAACTTCCGCCTCCGCAAACTCGATTGAACCGGCCTGCGGATCATTGAGCCTTGTCAGGCCTGCTTCAGCAGCTTCTCCACCTTGCGGGTGGTCGTCGCCGTGTGCTTGCCATCGGCCAGTCTCGCACCTTCCAGGAGCATCTTCAACCCAGCCAAAGCAGCCTCGGCTGCGGCAAATGATTCATTTTCACCGCCGTATTTTTTGTCCGGAAAATACCTGGTGAATGCCGAGCCCTTGCGGGTGATGGCAAGCCGCCAGCCTTGGAAGGCGGAGGTTTCATAGGTCATGCGCGTCAGGTTCTTGATCGATTTCATGGGAGTGGGGGGGGATGCGGGGGGCGGCTTCGAGTTCTCTTTACTGCCCGCCCGATGTCTCTAGCGGTTTTCGGGCGGCATGCCAAGCATTTTGGGTGCCCACATGCCGATGGAAAATAGCCACGAGTCCCGGATCGCCCTCCGGTGCGGCATTCCCCCGTGCCGTTCGGTCTCGCTCATGCCTTCACACCCAAAAATGATTTGATACATCGGCAGCGCCGCCGCAGTATTTGCCTCCGCCCAGTGCGCGACCGCTCATGCCCGCTTTCGACATCAGGAAAATCCACGTTTTGCGTGGTCCGAACCTCTGGACCAACCATCCGGTGCTGGAAGCTTGGGTCGATCCCGGCAACCTCAAGCAGACCACTTCCACGGAATTTCC
This sequence comes from Akkermansiaceae bacterium, assembly GCA_903908495.1. Classification (GTDB taxonomy): domain Bacteria; phylum Verrucomicrobiota; class Verrucomicrobiia; order Verrucomicrobiales; family Akkermansiaceae; genus Luteolibacter. The sequence continues at coordinate 45,987 of CAIVSK010000222.1, read as the reverse complement.
CGAATTCTGCAGCCGCCTCACCGCTTGGTTGCCGGGCCTCACCAACCACTGCTGCGGCGAGGGTGCCCCCGGCGGCTTTGCCGCCCACCTCGACGGCGGCACCTCCCCGGCCCACCTGTTGGAGCGCGTCACCATCGAGTTGCTGGCGCTGGTGGGCCATCCCGCGACTTTCAGCATCACCCGCCCGCCCGCAGCCGACGGCCTTTACAGGGTCGTTGTGGGTTTCCTCGACGAATCAGTGGCGGAAGCCTGCCTGCGCAGCGCCCGCACACTCCTGCTCGCCGCCTACCGAGCCGGGCCGCTCGACCTCGCCGCGGAACTCGAGGACCTGCGCGACGTGGTGGACTGCCACGCGCTCGGGCCGAGCACCAAGGCCATGGTGGACGCCGCCAAGCAGCGTGGCATCCCGTGGCGGCGCTTGCAGCCCGGCCGTAGCTTGATCCAATTCGGTCACGGCTTCAAACAGCGGCGCATTTGGACCGCCGAAACCGACCGCACCGGTGCCATCGCCGAACACATCGCCAAGGACAAGGATTTGACTCGCGCCACCTTGAGCCGGGTCGGCGTGCCCGTCCCCACCGGCCGCATCGTGACGGATATCGACGATGCCTGGGAAGCCGCCCAGGACCTGGGCCTGCCGGTGGTGATCAAACCACTCGACGCCAATCACGGCCGCGGCGTGTTTCTGGACATGAAGACGCGCGAACAAATCGCCGAGGTCTTCCCGCACGCCGCCAAGTATGGCAGCGGCGTGATCACGGAACGCTTCATCCCCGGCGTGGACCACCGCTTGCTCGTGGTCGGCTCCAAAATGGTCGCCGCCAGCCGCGGCGAACCCGCCATCATCGTCGGCAATGGCGTCCACTCCGTCCATCAACTCGTCGAGTCACAGTTGAACTCCGATCCGCGCCGCGGCTCCCATGACACCGCACCGTGGGCGAAAATCGATACCATCGACTGGGATCCGACGGTCATGACCGACCTGCAACGCCAGGGCCACGACACCACCACCGTGCCCCGCCAGGGCGAGCGGGTGCTCGTGTCGCGCTTCGCCAACCCCGCCGTCGACGTCACCGACGAAGTCCATCCCAGCGTCCGCGAGCACGTCGTCATCGCCGCCCAAGCGGCCGGCCTCGATATCTGTGGCGTGGATGTCGTCTGCCGCGACATCAGCCGGCCGCTCGAGGAGCAAGGCGGCGCGGTCGTTGAAATCAACGCCAGTCCCGGCCTGCATATCCATTTGGAACCCGCCGTGGGTGAGGGCCGGCCGGTGGGTGAAGCCATCATCGACCTGCTGTTTCCGCCCGGTGAGGACGGCCGCATTCCGCTCCTCGCCGTGACCGGCAGCCACGGCAAAACCTCCACCATCCGCATCATCGCACACCTCTTGCAGACCTCCGGCAAGTTCCTGGCCGTGAGTTCCAGCGCCGGCGTGCAATTCGGCCAGCGCCACTCCCTCTACCTCCGCGGCGACTGCAACGAGGGCACCCAAGGCGCACTGCTGCATCCGTGGACTGAAATCGCGCTCTGCGAGGCCAGCGCGGAGATTATTCTCACCGAGGGCCTCGGCTTTGACCAGTGCAGCTTGGGCGTGGTGCTCAACATCGCCGGCAGCGACAGCCATCCACCCCTCAGCGAGGCCCTCGCGCAGCAGTTGGCCAAGGTGAAGCGCTGTGTGGTCAATTCCATCCTGCCGCACGGCACCGCCATCCTCAATGCCGACGACGAACTGGTCGCCTCGATGGCGGAACATTGCAAAGGCAAGGTGATTTTCTTCACCCGCGAACCCGCGCGGGCCGTCGTCATGACCCATCGTGCCCTCGGCGGTCGCGCCGTGCTGGTCCGCGACGGCGCCATCCAACTTGCCGACGGCCGCGCCGAACACCAACTCTGCACCCTCGCCGAGGTCGCTATGCCGCCCGCCGGCCACCGCGACGGACGCCTCGAAAACCTGCTCGCCGCCGTCGCCACGGTCTGGGCCTGCGGCTTGGCCGAGGTCATCATCAGCGGCGGCCTGCAAGACCTCGCCGGCATGTTCTAGCGAGGCTTCGCCTCAAACCCAAGACTTGAAGACGCAGGACGCAAGAATTTGACCTTACGACAGCATGGGAAGCCTTCTAACATTTCTTATCGCTCTGCTGGCGGGAACCACCGCAGCGCGCGGCTTCGAGTTGCCCGCCGACTCGACCCAGTGTGTCGTCGGGCTGGCCGACGACTGGGACAGCTCGCATGCCAAGCTGAGTTTCTACGAGAAACACGGTGGCACGTGGCAACGCCTCGGCGACGCCTGGCCGGCCCGCCTCGGCAAGAGCGGCTTGGTTTGGGGGCTCGGGATGCACCCGCTGCCACCCGCTGCCACGACCAAACGCGAGGGCGATTTGCGCGCGCCAGCCGGGGTGTTTCACCTTGGCGACGTGTGGGGTGCCGCCGCCAGCATGCGCAAGCCACCGCTATTGGCCTATCATCACGTCACCTCGCGCGATTTGTGGATCGAGGATCCGGCCTCGCCCGACTATAACAAAAATGTGCGGCTCGACCACGATCCGGCCACCGCGTGGGAGAAAAAGCAACAGATGAAGCAAGATGATCCGGCCCACGCGCTGCAATTGTTCATCGCCCACAACGCGCCACCCAAGGTGGTCGCTGCAGCCGGCTCATCCATCTTTTTCCACATTTGGCGCGCCGATGGCGGCAAGCCCACCGCCGGTTGCACCACCATGGCCGAACCGAAATTGCGCGAACTCATCGCCAATCTCGATCCCTCCCGCAGGCCCGTCTATGTCCTGCTTCCCAAGGCAGAATACGCGAAATACCGGGCCGCATGGAAGCTGCCGTGAGCAACGTGGGCAAATCCGTGCAGCGCCGGTGTCACCTGTCTAACAATATCTCCCTCCCCAGCAGCACCAGTTCCACCCTGCCACGCAGCGTCTGATCGAGAAACGGCGTGTTGCGCGACTTGGAGCGCATGAACTCTGCGGTGAATGTGCTCTCGCCATCCGGATCGAACAGCACCATGTCCGCCGCCTCGCCGACGGCGATGCTTGCAACCGGCAGGCCCATCAGGCGGCGCGGCTCGGCCGAGTAGCGCTTGACCAGCAAATCCCAACCGAAAACCCCGCTCGTCACGAAGTGGTGATAGAGCGATACCAGCGCGGTATCCAGCCCGGTGATGCCATTGGGCGCGCTGATGAAATCCTGGGATTTCTCAAACGGCGTGTGCGGCGCGTGATCGGTGGCGATGAGATCGAACACGCCCTCGATGAGCCCTTGCACCAGTGCCTCGTTGTCGGCGCGGGTGCGCAACGGCGGGTTCATCTTGTAGTGGGTGTCGAAGTCGCCAATGTGCTCCTCGTTGAACAACAGGTGGTGCGGGCTCACCTCGGCGGTGACCCGCACGTCGCCGCGGCTTTTCCACCAGCGGATGGTTTCCATGCCGAGCTTGCTGGAAACGTGTTGGATATGAATGTGGGCACCGGTGGCGTGGGCCAGACGGATATCGCGGTCAATGATGATTTCCTCGGCACAGGCCGGCGACCCCTTGATGCCGAGGCGATAACTCGTCACCCCGTCGTTGAGCGCACGCGGCCCGGCCAACTCGGCCACCTCACAGTGGCTGGCAAAAAACATGCCGAACTCTCCGGCGTATTGCATCGCCCGCCACAGCAGCGCGGGGTCTGCCGTGGTGTCGCCATCATCGGTTAGCATCCGTACGCCCAGCGCCCGCATGCCGTCCAGCGCCGCAAGCTCCTTGCCCTCGCGGCCCTTGGTGATGCAACCGGACGTGAGCACAGGAATGCGCGCGTTGCGCCGCGCCGTCTCCAACACGCTGGCCACCACCGTGGGACTATCGAGCGCGGGGCTCGTGTTAGGCATCATCACCACTCCTGTGACGCCGCCGTTGATGGCCGCCTCGCTGCCGGTGGCAATGGTTTCCTTGGTCTCGAACCCGGGTTCGCGGAAGTGCACGTGCGCGTCGAACATGCCTGGCATCAAAATGCGGCCGCGGGCGTCGATGACGCGGGCACCCGCCGGAATTGCTAGATCTAACCCGATGGCTGTGATGGTCCCATTCTCGACAAGCACGTCACCACTGGTTAGAGCCGGTGAGTTTTCGGAGGCGATACAGGTGTTTTGGATGAGGACTGTCATGATGGAAGATGTTTTGACCGCTGAGGCGCGAAGAGGGATGGGTGATAAAATCAGCGAGGGATTTGACGCAACGAAATAACCAATAACACTACCCCATCACCGCCCCCGGCTTGAGCCAGTAGAGCACGGCCATGCGCACGGCGATGCCGTTCTCGACCTGGTCGTTGATGAGCGAGCGCTCGTAATCCATCACCGCGTCGCAGAGTTCGACGCCGCGGTTGACCGGGCCCGGATGCATGATATAGAGACCGCGTGCGCGGATCTCGGCGAGACGCGCGTCGGTCACGCCGTAGAGCCTGTGGTATTCGCGCAGGCTGGGGAAATATTGCACGTCCTGTCGCTCCATGTGCACCCGCAATAGATAGACCACGTCCGGTGCCCACGCCATCGCCGCCTGGTAGTCGGTGAAGCGGCGGATGTTCTCCGGACCGACTCGCGGCACCAGCGAACCGGGCCCGAGATAGGCGACCTCAACGCCGATTTTCTTGAGGATGGTGCTGGTGGAGCGGGCCACGCGCGAGTGCAGGATGTCGCCGACGATGAGCACCCGTTTGCCACTCGGATCCGGGAATTTCTCCTTGATGGTGAACGCGTCTAACAATGCTTGGGTGGGATGGGCGTGGGCACCGTCGCCCGCGTTGATCACCGAGGCGCGGGTGAGCCGGGCAATGGTGCCGGGCAGCCCGGCACGGCCGTGGCGCACGATGATGAAATCCGAGCGCATCGCCTGCAAGGTCTCGATGGTTTCCCTAACCGACTCGCCCTTGGTGATGGACGAGTGGGCCACGTCGAAGTTGGTGACGTCCGCGGAGAGGCGTTTGGCGGCGACCTCGAACGACGAATGAGTGCGGGTGCTCGCCTCGTAAAACAACATGAGCACGCTCTTGCCCTTGAGCGCTGGCACTTTCTTCACCGAGCGGGTGAACAGATCCTTGAATGGTACGGCTTGATCGAGGAGATGCTCGATTTCCCCGCGCTCGAGGGATACAATATCTAACAAATCTTTATGTGGCATGCCGGAGTTGGGGGATGTAGTGAAGGACGGCGAAGACGAGGGCGAAAAACACGATGATGGCGATGAAAGCGGCGTGGTGGCGCGACAGGGTTTTGCAGCAATAAATGAACCCGGCGACGGGCAGCGCGGCCAGCGTGGCGGCAGTGAGAAGATGATAACCGCCGCCGTATGCCAGGCCCAGCGTGTAGGAATCGGTGAGTCTGGACAGCCCGTTCAGCAAGGTTGGCGCGGCGGCACCGCCGATGGCCAGTCCGTAGCCGATGGCAAGGAGGGCCGGATGGGCGGCACCGGGTACCTCATAGGCCCCCTGCGATATCACGGCGAGCGCATCGCGGCGGCGGGCATCCGCTAATTCCGCCACGCTATGGCGCTGGACCGGCAGTTTGCTCTCGGCCGCTGGCGCCGAGGGCGCGGGTGCGGCCGCCTGCTCGGCGCTCCTCTGCAAGCGCAGCGGCCGACGCCGGCGCCCCGCACTTGGCATGGCTGCCACCTGCGGCGCAATTGCCGCTTCGGCAGTTGCCGCGTGGGCATGCGGCAGCGCCCCGGTTTCCGGCTGGGGGCTGCGCTCGGAGCGTTTGAACGTGCGAAACTGCGGCCGGGCATGAACCAGCGGCGGGGCATCGTCCACCGGCACCATGGCGTCCACCGGCGGGTCCGCGGCAATTTTGCTAGAAACCGTCGCCACCGGATAGGCTCTTGCCTGCTCCGTCTCGGCGGTGAACGGGGCCGGGGGCATGCCGAAACTTTCCCGGAGTAGGGCGATTTCCTCCGCGGATTTTTTGCGCTGCGGGAGAGGGTTCATGGGGGGGCGTTCGCACAGACGCGGACTTGGTCCACGCCGTCGGTTCGTTCGAGGGAAACCAGCACGTGGTCATGGCGCTGGGTGCTGAGGGTGATGCCGACATAATCGGGCTGGATCGGCAACTCGCGGTGGCCGCGGTCGATGAGCACAGCCACTTCCACCTTGGCCGGGCGGCCATAGTCGGAGAGCGCGTCGAGAGCGGCGCGGATGGTGCGACCGGTGAACATCACGTCATCCACCAGAATGATATGGGCACCTTCGATCGGAAACGGAATGTCCGACTCCAACAGCTTCGGGTTTTCGTGCAGGTGCTCGAAATCGTCACGGTAGAGGGAAATATCGAGGATGCCAAAATTCAGTTCGCGGTCATCTTCGGCGAGGCGGGTGAGTACGCGTTCGGCCACCTCGTCGCCGCGGCGGCGGATCCCGATGAGCGCGATGGGCGCACCGGCGGTTTTTTCGCGAATGGCCTCGGCCAGGCGGTCCACGCCGGCGGCCATGTCTTCTGCGCTGAGGGTCAGGGGCATAAAACTTGGTGTTAAGTGAAATGAAGGATGCCGATGTCGCTGCGGCGTTGCAGCCCGTCGAAGTGGATGCAGTCGGCGGCGGCGTGGGCTTGCGCGACGGCTGCGGCGCGGGTGGTGGCACCGGCCACCACGGCGAGCACGCGGCCACCGTTGGTTTCCCAGTGGCCGTCGCTGCTCCGGCGGGTGCCGGCATGATAGACGCGGGCGTCACCGGTGGCGTCGAGACCGTCGATGCGGTCACCGCTGCGCGACGACTCCGGATAGCCGGCCGAGGCGAGGATGACGCAGACGCTCCAGCCCTCATCGAAATGCAGCAGGTCGCCGCGCAGTTGGCCCTGGGCACCGGCCAGGCAAAAGCCGGCCAAATCGCCCCGCACCAGCGGCATGACCGCCTGGCATTCGGGATCGCCGAAGCGGCAGTTGTATTCGATCACCTGCGGCCCGCTGGGGGTGAGCATGATGCCAAAATATAGGAACCCCCGGTACGGCAGGCCCTCGCGGCGCAACCCGGCGACGGTGGGCCGCACGATCTCCGCTTCGATCCGGGCGAGGACGTCTGCGGAGACGAGTTGGCGGCTGGCCACCGCGCCCATGCCGCCTGTGTTCGGGCCGCAGTCGCCATCGCCGATGCGCTTGTAGTCGCGCGCCGGCGTGAAAATCAGATAGGTGTCGTCCACAATGGCGGCAAACACCGACACTTCCGGCCCTGTGAGGCATTGTTCCACCAGCACCCGCCCCGCGCCGAAGCGTCGCTGGGTCAGCACCTCGTCAAGAAACTCACCCGCGCTCGCCGCATCCGGGCACACCGCGACACCCTTGCCCGCGGCCAGGCCGTCAAACTTAAGGACCGTGGGGAACTCGCCGGCGATGGCGGCGATGGCCTCGTCCAAGCTGTCACAGGCGGTGGCGCGGGCCGTCGGAATGGCGTGGCGCAGCAGGAAGTTCTTGGCAAATTCCTTGCTGGCTTCCAGTTGTGCCGACTCCTTGGGCGGCCCCCAACAGGGAATGCCGGCCTTCGCGCAAAGATTGGCAAGCCCTTCGCCCTTCACGAGATAACTCTCCTCCCCAGCCACGCATAGATCGATCGCGTGCGCTTGCATCCAAGCCACCAGCGACTCCACTCCATCCGCCGCCACCGGCTCGGCCAACTCGAAAATCGCGTCGCTGCCGGGAAAACAAAAAATGACCGGCGGCTCCGGGGAGTCCGCCAGTGCCCTCACCAGCGCGTGTTCGCGCCCACCTTTGCCTACGACCAATATTCTCATCCGCGCGCTTTATCGTGCAATTCAGCCGCCAACTCAACCCCCAATCTCGCCAATCTTGCCAATCTTGCATTCCCACCAAGCCGCCACCAAGCCGCCACCAAGCCCGGTTGGCGCGGCCCACGGTGGCCGGCAGGCCAGGCGGTCAGACCGGCAGGCGGCCCGTCCCAATACGCTCCGGGCCTAGCCACTGGCTTGGGGCGGCAGCAGCTTCAATGACGTAATGACTGGCGAGCAACATAATGTCTGGCAATATATGTGCTTGACAGAAATTGCAGCGGAAATTGCCCTGGGCGGGCAGTACGAACGGGTTGGGCTCAAGCCGGATTGACCCGCCACTTTGGCAAGTGTCGTTGGGCGACACGGGATGCGCCCGAGTGCCGCATTGGGCTGGACTTGTAAGTCGCGCGGCGCTACCGATTGCGCCGATGAAACCCCGTCCGCATGGAAATTCTTCTCCGCAGGGTCGTCCCGCTCCGCAGGGTCGCCCCGCCCCGCACGAACGCGTGGCGCGCGAAAACCGCCACGTCCAGGCAATCGAAAAGATCACCCCGGCGCTGGATGAGGACGACCTGATGGCGATCGTGGCGGCGCAAGCGGTGCCGTTTGTGTTGGTGCTGGATTGCGTGCAGGACCCGCACAACCTCGGCGCGATCCTGCGCACGGCGGATGCCGCAGGGGTTCACGCGGTGGTCACCACCAAAGACAAAGCCGTGGGCATCACCGAAACCGTGCGCCGCGTGTCGGTCGGCGCGGCCGATCATGTCCCGTTCGCCCAGGTGACCAACCTGGCCCGCACCATGGAAAAACTCAAAGCCGCCGGCTTGTGGCTGGTGGGCACCTCCGACCGCGCCACCAAGTCGGTTTATGAAACCGATCTAAACGGCCCGCTGGCCCTGGTGCTGGGGGCCGAGGAAAATGGCATGCGCCGCCTCACCGAGGAAAACTGTGATTTTCTGGCCTCCATTCCGATGGCCGGCAAGGTCGAGTGCCTCAATGTCTCGGTGGCGGCCGGGGTGTGCTTGTTTGAAGCGGTGCGGCAACGCAGAGTGGCGCCATGAACCCGATCACGGCACCCGCACTCAGCGAACCGGTGCGGATCATTTCTGATTTGCATCTCGCCCACAGGGTGTCGCGCATCGCCCGGGTCGCCGCGTTGCGCCCCTTGGTGGCGGGTGCCGCCACCATCATCTTCAATGGCGACACCACCGAAGAGCTGACCCGCTCGGCGGCCGCGCGCTCGGCGGAAATGCTGGAGGAACTGCAATGCCTGTGCGCGGAAGAAGGCAGCACGGCGGTTTTCCTCTCCGGCAATCATGATCCCGGCTGGCCGGGCCCCGGCTGGGTGGAGCTGGCAGGCGGCCGCATCATCGTCACCCACGGCGATGCGGTGCTGGTCGATGGATCGCCGTGGAAGCGCGAGGTGCTGGCAGGCCGCCAGCGGGTGCTCGACTTGTGGCGCGAATTCCCGGGCGCAGCCACGGATGCGGCGGCGCGGCTGCTCTTGGCCCGCGCCATGGCGCGAGCCCTGCCATCGGACGACGAGCCGTTCGGGCGGCAGCTGTGGCAGCGGGTTTGGGACGCGGGCTATCCGCCGCAACGGGCGCTGCGCATCCTGCAAGCTTGGTGGCATCAGGGGGCCACGGGGCTGGAGTTCTGCAAACGCTATTTCCCGCAGGCGGAGGTGTTGATCGTCGGCCATTTCCATCGCAGCGGCTGCTGGCGCAAAGGCGGACGCCTACTCATCAATACCGGTTCGTTTATGAATCCGGGCCGCGCCCATTGGGTGGAATGGCAGGCTGGCTGGCTGCGCCGCGGCGTGGTCGCTGAGACCCCCGCCGCTTGCCGCCTCGGCAAGGTGCTCAACGCCTGGCAACTGTGAGAGGCCGGATCACAGCGCCACTTGGAAAAAATCCCACATCACCTGCCGGTACACCTCGCGTTTGAACTCGGGCAACCAATCGAGATCGAATTCGAGCGGCTCGATCCACCGGTAGGCGGAAAACTCGCGGGCTGGCTGGTTGACATTGACGGCCGGCGCGCCGGCTAGCAGACGGCACAGGAAATACACCTGCTCCTGGCCATGATTGCCGTGTTTGAGGAGTTTTTTCGAGCGCACCTGGGGGGGGTAGAGATACCGGTAACCGGAGCGCTGGCCCAGGACCTCGTAATGCTGCGGTTCCAGGCCCACCTCCTCGCGCACCTCGCGAAACAACGCCTGCTCGGGCGTTTCCCCAAGATCGATGCCGCCTTGCGGAAACTGCCAGGCACCCGGCACCATCCAGCGCTCACAAATGAGCAACTGGCCTTCGGGTTTGACCAGAAGCGCAGCAACATTTGGACGAAAGCGAACCATGCCCTAACCTAGATCAGCCCGCCCCGCCTGACAACTCCCGACTTTCCAGATTCCGCGAGGATCGCGCTGGCCAGAGTCTGATTCCGCTGATATGCTCACTCCCATCATGAAAGCCATGCTCATTCCCGTCGTCGCTTGCCTGTTCCTCGCCGCCTCTAGCGTGCGCGCCCAAACCACCCCAGGTGCCTCCGGCGGAGCTGCCACCCCGGCCGCCAGTTCCACCCAGAAAACCACCAGCCAGGAAACCGACGGCAACCACCGCTTCTGGGTCGCCAATCTGCCGGGCGGTCAGTACATGGTCGCTCTCGATCACCTCACCGCCATCAGCCGCCACAGCTACGCCATTCCAGAGTCTGGCCTCATCGTCGATGAAGTCACCGTCGACACCAATGGCCAGGGCCTGGCCCGCTTCTATTTCGCCAGCCCCCTGACCGAGGGCGTCAACAACAACGCCGCCGCCAACCTCACCGCCCGCGCCAAGGAATTGGTCGATTACGCCGGCCAGCGTGCAGGCACCGATCTCCACAAAATGGTCATCAAAAAGTACCCGGAGACCACCCACGCCCGCTCGATTGAATACCGCGTGCTCTCCGCCGACGAGCTCGGCGCTCTCTACGGCAGTGTCCGATCTGCTTGGGAAAGCGGTCGTGGCCGGGTGTTCACCATCAAGTGAGCGACGCGAGCCCCAAGGAAGGGCGGTCTTCGAACCGCCCATGACCATGGCCGGTCCATAGCCGGTGCCATGTCCTCACCCATTGCCTCACCATGGGCCTCGGCGGATCGTCCGCCGTTCCATCATGATTGGGTGTCAGACAAACTATCAAACCTTGCTTGACACCCAGCAGAATGACGGAGGCCACGCTTTCCTGACAAATTGCGGGGTTCACCCCCGTATTGCCAGCTCCCACAGCTCGGAATGCCCACATGAAATCCCGCAATTTTATCCTCACCCACGCCGCGGTCTTTGCCGCCGGAGCGGCGCTGGCGTTGCTGACCCACGGCCCGCTGGCCAATCCATTCGGCGGCGATGCCGATGCCGCCGCACGCGCCGACTCGAGTCATGGCGACACGGGAACCGGCAGCGACGACCGGAGTGCCGCGCTGCGCGACCGACGGGAAGGCAAATCCGCCAGGGCCCACTCGAATGAGCCAGCGCCCAAGCGACTGGCCGCCATCGCGCTCATCGCTGATCCGTTAGAGCGGCAGGCGGCCCTCATGGAGCTGCTCGGCCGTCTCGCGCCGGGAGACTTTGCCGCAGTGGCCGAGCAATACCGCAGCATCGATCACTACGGCGATTCACGTGGCGAGTACGACCTGATCTTGCGGACTTGGGCCAAGGCCGATCCGCTGGCGGCCCTCACCTACACTGAGAACCAGCCCAACAACGGACGCGACACCTCGACCATCCTTGCCTCATGGGCGGGCAAGGACGCGGCGGCCGCCGAGCACTGGGCCCTCGACCACCACACCGGCGATGGTCCCAACCCCTATCTCGTGTCGGTCATTCGCGGCATTGCAGCCTATGACATTGGGCACGCCTCCGAGTTGGCCCAGGCGATGCCCTCGAGCCGCGAGCGCGGCATGGCGGTGGATTCGATCACCCGGGCGCTGATGATGCAGGGGACGGATGCCGCCATGGCGTTTCCGGCTTCCATCCAAGATCCCGCGCTGCGTGCCGGCTTCGTGGCCTCTGTCGCGGACCGCCTCGCGGCCAAGGATCCAGCGCAGGCGGCCACGTGGTTGGCCTCCTCCACTGACGCCGAGAGCCAGACCGGTGCCGCACGCAGTGTTGGCCAAGCCTTGGCCAAAAACGACCCGACGGCGGCGACCCAGTGGCTGCAAAAACTCCAGCCGACGGCCCAGGCCGAAGCCGCGCGCGGCATCATTCCGGTCATGTCCTCCGACGACATCGCCAAGACCGCCACCTGGGCGTCCTCGTTGGTCGGCATTCCCAACTACGACAAGGTGGTGGAGGAGTTTGTGTGGAGCTGTGACAACCGTGCGCCCGAGCAATCGGCCGCATGGATCCAAAGCGTCACCGATCCGGACCAACGCCGCCGTCTCTATTACAGCATGCTTGGCGAATGGGCCAAACGCGACGCCGCCGCCGTCAAAACCTGGGTTTCCAGCAACGCGGTGCCCGCCGACGTGCTCCGCCGTTTCAGCCACTGAAAACCCCGACCCGTCGGCCCGGCCTAGTAGGCGAACAGCTCGCCCGCCTTGAAAAAGCGCTGCAATTCCGCCGCGGCGGATTCCACGGAATCCGAGGCGTGGCAGACGTTGACCATCTTGTCTTCGCCAAAATCGCCGCGAATGGTGCCGGGCGCCGCCGCCTTGGAATCAGTCGGACCTAGCAAATCACGGATCGCCGCAATCGCGTTGTCGCCCTCCAAGGCGACTGCCACCACCGGGGTGCTGCTCATGAATTCGACGATCGCCGGAAAAAATGGCAGGGCCGCGATGTGCGCGTAGTGGTCCTGCAGGATCGCGGCATCAAGCTGCATCATCTTGATGCCGCGAAGGGAAAAACCAGCCGCTTGAAAGCGGGCGAGCACCGGCCCGACCAAGCGCTTGGTCACGGCATCCGGCTTGAATAATACGAGTGAGGTCTCAATTGACATGCGGGGGCAATACCCGCCCCCCGCCCCTTGCACAAGCGCGTATGTGGCGTAAAAAGCGGTTTTTTTGCCTGGTGGCAGCCACCAGCGGAGCCGGGGGACACTGGTCCCGTGTGAAAATAGGCCCAGTCTCAGAACACCTGACCTCGACCAGGTTTGAGGAGATACCATCCTGAAGAATGGCGGCGGGCTGGATGCCTGCGCCACCGTGGCCCGGGCATCCTGCCCGGAGCCTGGCGCTGCGATTTGGTATCACGTGTCCAACTCCCGCCACGATGGGATACCAAACATCAGAATCCTTGATTTCAATGCCCTCAGCCGCTTTTGGCTCCCGCACGAAGTTCATGACTGCAAGGCATTCGCCACGCCGCGGGTGGCGGCTTGGACGTCAGCGGCTTGTAGCAACGCGGAAACCATCACGATGCGGCGGGCACCGGCGGCCAGCACCGGCGCGAGATTACCGGGGTGAATGCCGCCGATGCAAAACGCGGGGATGTGGGAGCCGACGTCGTGCTCCATCGCAGCAATATCAGCGAGGCCGATGGCCGGTCGCCCCGCCTTGGTGGGCGTGGGAAACAGCGGGCCAAAGCCGATATAATCAAACCCTTCCGCCAACGCGGCGCGGGCTTGCCCCAGAGAATGGGTGGAGCGGCCGATGAACATGGTCTCACCCGTTAGGGCGCGCGCCGCGCTGAGCGATCCGTCGTCCTGGCCGAGGTGGACGCCGTCGGCGCCCAGTGTGGCGGCAAGGCCGGCGTGGTCATTGAGAATGAAGGGCACGCCGGCGGCCCGGCACAATGGCAGGACGCGCCGGGCGACGGCTTCGATGAGGTCGAGCGACTGGTTTTTCGCGCGGAGTTGGAGCAAGTCCGCGCCGCCGGCCAGCAGCGCAGCCACCGCCTGTTCCGCCTCGGCAGCGTTGACGTACCCGAGGTCCAATATGCAATATAGTCTGGAGTCAGTCATTTTTCTTCAACCAATAACCAATAACCAATAACCCCTACAACTTCCGCTCTTCGAGGAAGCGCGCGACCCAGCCGATGTCATAGGTGCCGGCGGCGAAGTCCGGATGGGCGATGATTTCCTGTTGGAAGGGGATGGTGGTCTTGATGCCGCGGATCATGAACTCGCCCAGCGCGCGCTTCATGCGGGCCACGGCAATCTCGCGGGTGGAACCGGTGACGATGAGCTTGGCAATCAATGAATCGTAGTGAGAGGGGACGGTGTAGCCGGAATAGACGTGGGTATCGACGCGCACGCCTTTACCACCGGGGGCGTACCATAACTCGATGGTGCCCGGGCTGGGGGCGAAGTTGTTATATGGGTCCTCGGCGTTGATGCGGCACTCGATGGCATGGCCGCGGGGAGAGGACTTGTAAACGTGCCGCGACAGCGGTTCGCCGGCGGCGACGCTGATTTGCTCCTTGATGAGTTCACAACCCATGACTTCCTCGGTGATCGGATGCTCGACCTGAATCCGGGTATTCATTTCCATGAAATAGAACTCTTGCGTGGCGGCATCGACGAGATACTCGATGGTGCCGGCATTCTGATAATTGATGGCGCTGATGAGCTTGACCGACGCGTCGCCCATGCGGGCCCGCAACTCGGGGGTGAGCAGGGGCGATGGGCATTCCTCGATGATTTTCTGGTTGCGCCGCTGCAGCGAGCAATCGCGTTCCCACAGGTGGACGAAATTGCCGTGCGAATCGCCAAACACCTGGAACTCCACATGGTGCGGATTAATGACGAGTTTTTCGAGGTAACACTCGCCGTTGCCAAAGGCCACCAGCGCCTCGTTGGACGCGGCATAAAACAGGTTGATGAAATCCGCCTCCTTGAAACACGGCCGCATGCCACGGCCACCACCGCCGGCGGTGGCCTTGATCATGATCGGAAAGCCGATTTTTCTGGCTTCGGCGAGGGCGGTTTCCGGATCGCGCATGATGGCCGAGCCTGGGGTGACCGGCACGCCATGGGCCAGGGCGGTGGCGCGGGCGGTGGCCTTGTCGCCCATCATGGCGATGATTTCGGCGGAGGGGCCGATGAAGGTGAATCCGGACGCGGCGCAGATTTGGGCGAAGCGGGCGTTTTCCGAGAGAAACCCGTAGCCGGGGTGAATCGCCTCGGCACCGGTGATTTCCGCCGCTGCGATGATGCGATCGGGCATCAGATAGGATTTCTTGCTCGGGGCCGAGCCGATGCACACTGCCTCATCGGCGAGTTGGACATGCATTGAATCGACGTCGGCCTCGGAATAGACCGCGATGGACTCGATGCCGAGTTCACGGCAGGCGCGCACGACGCGGAGGGCGATTTCGCCACGATTGGCGACCAGGACGCGTTTGAACATGCAGGGATGGGAGGAGGGGGTTGGCTGGATCCAGAGGTGAGGCTGCGGACTATTTGACGCGGAACAGGACGTCGCCGAATTGCACCGGCGAGCCGTCTTCGGCCACCACCGCAAGCAGCGTGCCGGAACACTCCGCCTTGATTTCGTTCATCACCTTCATCGCTTCGATGATGCAGAGGGTTTGCCCCACCGCAATGGCGTCGCCGACGTTGACCAAAGGCGGTGCGTCGGGCGAAGTCTTGGAGTAAAACGTGCCAACCATCGGCGAGGTGATCTCGGTGCCTTCGAGCGCGGGGGGGGCGCTCGGCGCGGCGGCGGCGAGCGCCTCGTGGGCGATGGCCGCTGGCGCGGGAGCCGCAGCGGCGGCGACCGTTGGCAGGCTGGCCAGCAAGCCGCGCAGATCGTCCAGATCCGGCCCTTTCTTGAGTTTGAGATGAAAGTCCTTTTGACTGAGGTCAAGAAGGGTGAGGCCGTGCTCATTCATGAGTTCGACGATGCTGCGGATTTCCTGGATGTCCACGATGGAAAGGGGTTGGGGGGTGGGAGGCAGAGGCGGCTCACTAGGCCGCGTCAAGGCGCGAAGAGTAGCCGGGCTGGCCGTCGCGGTCAAGCCGGAACCGACGACAGCCAGCAGCTTGGCTGGAGCAGGGTTCGGCAAATGCGGGTTTGCAACGGAGCGGCACAGCGAGTTTATTGCCGCATGTGGGATGGTTGGATGCGATCCGTTTTGCAACGGATGATGGGAGCCGGGCTGGTCATCGGCTTATCGGCGTGCGCTGTAAGCCCGCGCCGCGAAGTGCCGCAGGCGCGGCAAATTTTGTATGAATGGGCCGACGATGGCGGGCCGGGCGAACTGGCGGTGACGCTCGATCTGGCCCGGCAGCGGGCCACCTACCAGCGCGGTGGGCGGTCCATCGGCTGGTCGTGTATTTGCACGGGCAAACCGGGCCATGAGACGCCCCAAGGCAATTTTAAAATCTCTGAGAAGTTGGATTTGAAGCGTTCCGGCAGTTTCGGGTGGTTGGAGGACGCGGCGGGGAATGTGACCAACGGCGACGCGACGCCCGCCACGCGGGTGCCGGCGGGAGAGGTTTACGTTCCGGCGCCAATGCCGCATTGGATGCGCCTGACGTCCTCGGGAGTGGGAATGCACGGCGGCGTAATCCCCCACCCGGGCTTCACCGCATCCCACGGCTGCATCCGCTTGCCGATCGAGTTTGCGGAAAAATTGTATGGTGCGGCCAAAATCGGCACGCCGGTGAGAATCATCGCCGGCGATGGCCCGTCCTGGCCGGAACTGGACGGGCTCATGCCGTCGGTCGGGGAAACGCCCGGCGATTGAGGCGAATGGGCCGTGCGCGGAGATATTGGTGCGCCGGGAAATCGGAGTTGCGCGCTGGGGGGGGCTCCCGATCCGCCGTGGCCCATGGTGAGCCAATGCATGGTGGCTAACCGCTTCCAATTGACCCTGTATGATCTTGGGCGATTCGGAGATCGTCCCTCCTGGCGGCTTGCCGTTGCGCGTTGGCACGGGCAGGGGGGGTATCAGTGTCCCCCTCCGCTAGCGTTTTTCGTTGCGCTTGAGGTAGTGCCTGGGGGTGCCCTGCTGGCTGAAGCCGATGGTTTCGCCGAGGCGATCGATCCGCCGGGCCAGGCACTCGCGGCAGGCGGCTGCGGATTCATGGGTGCAGGGCTTGTTGTCGTAGAGTGTGTAATTGCAGCGGAATTCCGCGGCGGTCAGGTTGGGCATGATGACGTTGGCACCGCAGCGCAGGCCCATCTCGCGCCCTGTGGGGCTCAAGGTCTGGAGCGAGGTGGCGGCGGCGATGTTGACGTCCCTGAGCACGATGCGGGTCACGGCGATCATTTTGAGTCCCAGCGTCAGTGCCGCCAGTTGATGGGAAGGCGTGATGGGCGAGAGCGGTCGGCCCAATGGCGTGTCGTGATGTGGGATATAGGGTCCCATGCCGACCATGTCCACGTCCATCGCCTGCATGAAAAGGATATCATTGACCAAGTCGTCAAGGGTCTGGCCGGGCAGGCCGATCATCACGCCGGTACCGACTTGATAGCCGGAGTTCCTGAGGTGCGCGAGGCAGTCGACGCGGGTTTGAAAGTCGTGATCCGGCGGGTGGAGGGAGCGGTAGAGTTGTGGGTTGGTGGTCTCGATGCGCAGCAGGTACCGATGGGCGCCGGCCTCGCGCCAGCGGCGGTAGGTGGTGGCGGTCTGCTCGCCTAACGATAGGGTGATGCCCAGCCCGCCTGCGGTGGCCGCGGTGATGCGGCGCAGCACTTGTTCTATCAAGTTGATATGTGCCGAGTCCTGGCGCTCGCCCGCTTGGATGACCACCGAGCCATACTCATGTTCGAACGCCCACAGCGCCTCGCGCAGGATTTCACCTTCATCCATCTGGAACCGCGTCACGTTATGGTTGCTCTTGCGGATGCCGCAGTAATGGCAGTCCTTGATGCAGATATTGGAGGCCTCGATGAGCCCGCGGAAATAGACGACCCTGCCGACATGCCGTGCCTTGACGCGGTAGGCGCAGTCGTACAAGTCCTGCAACCCGGCCGCATCGCCGATGGCCAGCAACGACCCGATTTCCGCGGGCGTCAACGCCTCATCACGGCCGGCTTTGGCTAGGATCGCTTGTGTCATTTGCGGTCAGAAGAACAGATCGCGTTTGCCGGCGCGGATCTCGGCCATGCGCTCGATCAGTTTTGCCTTGCGCTCGTCGTTAGGCATGCGTTGCAGTTCGCGCTCGATCTGGCGCATGCCGGCCTGGATGGTTTCCGGCGATGAGTAGTCATCCATGTATTCGAGAAAGGTGAGCACGGCGTTGGGGGTGCAGAAGCGCTTGACGAAGCCGGGGATGGCGAACTCCATGAAGTGCTCGCCGGTGCGGCCGAGGCGGTAGCACGCGGTGCAGAAGCTCGGCAGGAAATCCGCGTCGCACAACTCGCGGATGACCTGGTCGAGCGAGCGGCCGTCGTTGAGCACGAACTGGCTTTTCTTATAAGACTCGCCGTCCTCCTGCGAATAGGCACCGACGCCGATATTCGAGCCGGCATCGATCTGGGAGACGCCGAACTGGATGATTTCATTGCGCAGTTGGATGGATTCGCGGCAGGTGAGGATCATGCCGGTATAGGGCACGGACAGGCGCAGGATGGCCACCAACCGCTTGAAGTCGTAATCGCTCACCGCGTGGGGCGGGTGGTTGCACATGGCGGTGCCGATGGCCGGTTCGATGCGCGGGAAGCTGATGGTGTGCGGGCCGACGTTGAACGTCTGTTCCAGGTGGATGGTGTGATAGAGCAAGCCCATCGTCTCGAAGCGCCAGTCGTACAATCCCATCAGCGCGCCGATGCCCACGTCGTCGATGCCGGCCTGCTGGGCGCGGTCGAGGGCGTGGAGGCGCCACAGGAAGTCGCGCTTCGGTCCGGCGAGGTGCATTGCCTGATAGGTCGGCTGATGATAAGTTTCCTGGAAAACCTGATAGGTGCCGATACCTGCGGCTTTGACTGTTTTGAAGCCGTCGACATCGAGGGGGGCGGCGTTGATGTTGACGCGGCGGATTTCGCCGTTGGCGTGTTTTTGGCGGTAGACCTCGCAGACGGTGTCATGGATGAAGCGGGCGTCGTAGCGTGGATGTTCGCCGAAGACGAGGATGAGGCGTTTGTGTCCGCGTTTGACGAGGGCTTCGACCTCGCGGTCGAGTTCGGGGACGCTGAGGGTTTTGCGGGAGACCTCGGTGTTGGTGGAGCGGAAGCCGCAGTACTGGCAGTTGTTGATGCATTCGTTGCCGATATAGAGCGGGGCAAAAAGCACGATGCGGTTGCCATAGATGAGTTGTTTGAGGTCGCGTGCGCCCGCAAAAATTTCCTCCACCAAGTCCGGGTCCTCGGTGTTGATGAGCACGGCCATTTCCTCGGGCTCGAGGCGGTTTTTGTCCAACGATTTCCGGATCACCTCGCGCACTCTTGCGGGCGGCGGGTTTCTGGTTTTTACCAGCCAGCGGAATATGTCGTCCGCGGGGATGAATGAAGTCAACTCGGTGGTGTCGATTTTCATGATGGATTCCTTTCCATGGGGGCCGACGGTGGCCGCCTGACGCTGAGGGGCCGATGAAACGATACGAATCGCCGGGAAAAGTTCAAGCAAAACAGCCGGCATCCACGAACGGGATCCCGGCTGAAATCGATGCCGCGACGGGTGCTTGTGGCGACCTGCCGGGTGCAGCCCGTCGGCTTACGGCGGGGTGCCCGCTGCCGGAGCTGCCGGAGCGGGGGCGGGGGCCGGTTCAGGGGCGGGTGCTGGGGCCGGGGTCGGGGTCGGGGTCGGGGTGGGCGGCGGGGTGGGGGCCGGCGGCGGGGTTAGCACGGGGGCGGGAGGCGGGGCGGCCTTCTTTGCGGCTTCCTCGGCGGCTTTGGCCTTGGCATCGGCGGCCAGTTTGGCGGCGGTGTCATCAGCGAGTTTGGCCTTTTCGGCGGCCGCGGCGGCAGCCTGCTTGGCGGTTTCGGCCTGTTTTTGGGCTTCCGCATTCGGCTGATTGGCTTCATCCTGGGGCTTTTGGCGATCGCAGGAGGCAAACGCCAGCGGCAGCGCGAGCAGGGGAATCCAGAGTTTGATTTTCATGGTTTGTGGGGTCGGGGTTGTTGGTTAGGTGGGTAACTCACCCACGCCATCGCGAATGCCACGCGGCGCCCGATCCGTCAAGGATATTCCCCGGAAGTTTTGTTTGGCGGGTGACCGCTGGATGGCGTCACCAATATTTGACCATGATATCGATTTTATTCGATTGGCGCATGTCCAGCGTCGCGTCGGCGAAGGTCGGGAAGTGTTTGTCGAACGGATTGCGGGACATTCCGACGCCTTCGAGCGGGATGCCGAAGAGGTTGCGTTTGAGTTTGCCGTTGGAGTCTTCATCGTGCAGCACGGTGATGGCGATGGGGCCGGGGGGGAGGTCTTTGAGGGTGAGTGTGACGCTTCCCTGGCGGGCATCCACGACTGTTTTGGCGATGGCCCGGGCCACGTCATCGGGGAAGCCGGGTTTGCTGGAAAAGGCGAGCGCGGCGATCTTGCCCTTGTCATTGCGGATGCCTTTGACGGTGACGGTCACGTCGATGGCGGTGGCCGGGGTGGCGCTGAGCCCGGTCAGGGCGAGGCAGGCGAGGCAGGGCAGTAATTTCATCATGGCGGCGGGACAGTGCCGCGAATCGGCCGGATTGCAAGGGAGGCGGCGCAAAATGGCTCACCCACCGACACCGGCATTTTTGAGGAATTCCGGCAAAATTCGGACGTTCTGGCGGCCAATCGATCGGGGGCAGTGTGGGTATCGGTGTCCCGGGGCGGGAAAAGCGATTGCCCGGCGCGCGGGATCAGGGCATGCTGGCGGCCTGCCATGCCGCGCCCGCCGAAAAAGTTTGTTGCAACGCCCTTTGCTTACCACGAGGAGATCGAGATCACCATCGATGCCCTGACGAACCTGGGGGCCGGGGTGGGGCGGATCGACGGCTGGGTGGTGTTTGTGCCGTTCACGCTGCCCGGCGAGCGGGTGCGGGCGCGGGTGTTCCGCAATGACAAGAATTGCTCGAATGCCGATCTGGTTGAAGTGCTGGTTGCCTCGCCGGAGCGGGTGGCTCCGCGCTGCCCGTTGTTCGGCGAATGTGGTGGCTGCCAGTACCAGCACTTGGATTACGCCAGCCAACTGGCGTGGAAAGCGCGGCAGGTGGGCGAATTGATGCAGCACATGGCCGGCATCACGTTTCCGGTGAACCCGTGCTTGTCGTCGGAGCAAATCTGGAATTACCGGTCGAAAATCACCCCGCATTTTGAAAAGGCCAAGGATGGGGACCTCGGTCCGATCGGTTTTCTGGCGTTCGGCCGGCGTTCGCAGCTCATCGATGTGCCGCAATGCCCGATTGCGATGGACGTGATCAATGCCGCATTGCCGGAGATTCGTGCCGGTTTGCAGGCCCGCGCCAACAGCTTTAAACGGGGGGCCACCATCCTGTTGCGCGCGTCCGAGGGGCGCGTCGAGACCGATGCCAATGCCACCGTGTGCGAACACGTCGGCGGGCTGGCGCTGCGATTTCTAGCAGGGGATTTTTTCCAAAACAATCCGTTCATTCTGCCGGCCTTCACCGGCCACGTCGCCACCCAGGCGGCGGCCGGCGGGGCGCGGTATTTGGTGGATGCCTATTGCGGATCGGGCCTCTTCGCGCTGACCTTGGCCGGGCATTTCCACCAGGTCGCGGGTGTGGAGGTGTCCGAGACCTCATGCGAATGGGCGCGCAAGAACGCCAGGGCCAACGGCATCGGCAACGTGCGGTTTCTAACGGCAGCGGCGGAGGCGGTGTTTGACGAGGTGGATTTCCCCGCGGCGCAGACGGCGGTGGTGATCGATCCGCCGCGCAAGGGCTGCACGCCGGAGTTTCTGGAGCAATTGGTCAAGTTCGGACCGGCACGCGTGGTCTATGTCTCGTGCGATCCGGCCACCCAGGTGCGCGATCTCAAGCAACTCAGCGCCGCCGGCTACACCCTCAGCGACGTCCAGCCATTCGATTTATTCCCGCACACCCGCCACTTGGAGTGCGTAATGACCCTGGTGCGGGGGGACGCTGGAGCCACTGTGTAGGGCGCAGCCCGCCCAATCCGGCGGGCCGGCCTATACCGTTCGTTTAGCAGGAGGGTCACCGAGGAGATCGCGGACAAGCTCGCGGAGGAAGCTGCCGACAACGCACATTACCTCGCGCCGTCGGGCATCAAGCCGGAAATCCGCCATGAGTGGGAGATCCGCTGGGTTTTCCGATCAATTTATCGGAAAAGTCTAAGAAAATGGGGGAATAATCCATGGGATTCATTCGGGGGTTGTGGCATGCTTGCCGCTGCGCAGCGCTCGTTGCCCTCGGTTTCATCTATCTAATCATGCCCCTCACTCTGCATTCCCAAGCGATCTCGAACCGCCGTCCCGAGGAGTCCGGAGTGAAAGATCTGCAGGCGATCTTCCGGTCGCCACCCGCGGCCTATGGTCCGGTGCCATTCTTTTGGTGGGCGGGCGAGACGCTTGAACGCGGCCGCCTCGCCTGGCAACTCGACCAACTGCGCGACAAGGGCATCCGCCAGACTATCATCAGCTATCCCCACCACCCGGACGGCTCCAGCGATCTCGGCGATCCGCCGCTCTTCTCTGCGGAGTGGTGGGAGTTGTTCCGCTGGTTTCTAACAGCATGTCGCGAGCGCGGCATGACCGTCGGTTTTCAGGATTACACCTTGGTGGCACCGATCCTCAAAGCCATCGGCCAGGAAACGCCGGACATGCAGGGCGGGCAAATGAGCTGCGTCGCGAACCGGGCGGCAGACAACGGATGCGTCCGACTCACGGCCGAACCGAATACCCGCGTCATCGGGGCCTGGGCCTATCCGATAGTGGACGGCCTGCCGCAAACCGAGGGCTTGCTACCGCTGACTGACAGGGTGTGTGACGGGGAACTGAGTTGGCTGGCTCCATCGGGCGGATGGTGGGTGACTTTGGTTTTCGCCCGGATCAACGCCTTCGATCCGCTTCATCCGGATTCCGGCCGGCTCGCCATCGACAAGCTCTATGCCCCCTTTGAGCGCGAATGCCCCGGCGAGGTGGGCAAAACCCTCAACCTGTTCTTCCAGGACGAACTCGACTTCGGATGCCGCATGCCGTTTTGGTCCACCTTTTTGCTAGACTCGTTCGCGCAACTGAAAGGTTACGATCTTGCGCCGCTGCTGCCCGCCCTCTGGCATGATTTCGGCAATCTGACCGAAAAGATCCGGCTGGATTACGCCGATGTGGTGAGCCGGCGGCTGGAGAGTTGCTATTTCGAGCCGGTTTTCCGCTGGCATGAATCGCGCGGCACGCTTTTCGGTCACGACAACTGCGGCCGCGGACGGATCGCCGAAGGTCGCGCCCATTATGGCGACTATTTCCGGGCCATGCGCTGGTATTCGGCACCGGGCTGCGATGATCCGAGGTTGCATGGCGCGCGCGCTTTCAAAGGGCTCAAGGTCAATAGTTCCATCGCCCATCTCTATCAACGGCCGCGGGTCTGGGTGGAGGCATTCCACTCAAGTGGTTGGGGGACCACGCCCGCCGAAGTCGTCGCCGCCATCCACGAGGACTTCTCCTGTGGCGCCACCGTGGTGAACCTTCACGGTCTGTATTACTCGACGTTCGGCGGCTGGTGGGAATGGGCACCGCCGGATTTCCACTTCCGCCAGCCGTATTGGCAACATGCCAAATCCCTCAACGATTACTTCACCCGCTTGTCATGGCTGCTTTCACGGGGGGTTCACCGCTGCGATGTGGCCATCGTCTATCCGATCACCGCGCTCGATGCCGAACCCGCCAATCCCGCGTGCGGCGGGCTCGTCGCGCACGTCGCCAACGATGACCTCGACGGCGCTGAAGCCGACCATCCGCAACCCGAAGCATCCGCATTTCAGTTAGGCAAATATCTTTTCGACCGGAACTGCGACTTCGATTTCCTCGACTTCGAGTCGCTCGAACGGACGAGCTCCGCCGATGGCGGCCTGCATGTGGCGGGCGGCACCTATCGTGTGTTGATACTTCCTGCGATGGCGGTCTTGCGGTTCTCCACCCTGGAGAAAGCCCGCGATTTCGTTCTGGCAGGTGGGGTGGTGATTGCCTATGGCTGCCTGCCGCGCGCCAGCGATCGGGCTGGCCGCTGCGATCCGCTTCTGAAGTCCCTGATCGTTGAGGTTTTCGGCGATTCGGTGGACGATGCATCCTTGGAGAAAAACCACCCCGGTGGCGGGCGGGCGTTTTTCTTCCCCATGGGCTGGGCAAAAGTTCTGGAGGCCATCCGCCGATCGATCCACTGCGATGTGGTGTCGTCGGTTCCATTGCAGGTGCTGCATCGCCAGCTTGCGGATGAGGCAGCCGAGGTGTTCTATCTGTTCAATCCGGCACTCCATCCGGTGGTTGCCGAGGTGACGTTCCGCGCCGCCGGCCGTGCCGAACTGTGGAACGCCTGGACCGGCGAAATCCAACCCGCCGCTACCGACAGCCCGCTTGCCTTCGGTGCGCGCGAGGCAAAATTGCTAGTCCTGCGGCGTCAGGACCGACCGGCCATGCATCCGGCCTTGCCGCCCTGTCATGAAGCCAGCGTCCTTGCCACCCTCGACGGGCCGTGGGAATTCCAAGTGGTGCCCACGCTGGACAACCGGTTCGGGGACTTCAGCCAGCCTCCCATGTTGAATATGTTAGGCCCGCAGGCGCGGCGCTTCCGCTATGCGGATGCGTTTGATGCTGCCGACGATTGGCACGCCCCGGGTTTCGACGATTCCGCCTGGCTGGAGACCACTTATTCCTTTGGCCCGCGCCTGGAATCCATCGGCCCGATCCCGCCCGGTGGCGATCTGACCGCCATCGAGGACTGGCTGGTGCGCGGCGGCCCGGAACCGGCGGATCATCCCGCCTGGCAGCCCTATCCGATCTCCCTCCGCTGGGGCATCGAGCACGATCCGTTTCTAACGGACTGGCTGGGCGGCCCGCACGGACTCAAAGGTCGTGTGCCGGAGGAATTCCTCGATTTTTACTGTGAGGTGCCCGGATCGGCCTGGTATGTGCGCGCGGTGATCGCTGCGGAGAAGGAGCGGGTGGTGCCGATGCATATGGGTGCGCGCTGTGCCTATCAGGCATGGCTCAATGGCAACGATCTGTTCTATCAAAAAAACGCGCTCCCGCCTGGTCGCTACGAACCATGGAGCATCCCTCACTATGAATGTGAACCCCGCGAGCACGACGTCGCGCTCCATTCCGGCGAGAATCGCCTCGTCATCAAGCTGGTCCAACCGGCCGGCCAGCGCACCCGCGCGTTTTTCCGCTTCACCGCGGAACAGGCGCCGTCGCCTCTAATGCTCCGCGGCTTCCACAATTTGTCGCTGCCTCGCCCTGCCTTGCCCGCGCCTGCCGGCCGCCGCGGCATCCGTTTCCGCTTCACCGGTCCGCCCGGGATGCGTATCGTCCGCTTCCTTGCCCGTGGTCCGGCATGCCTGTGGATCGACGGTGCCACCCAGTCACTCGACTTGGTAGAAATCACACCTGACGGAAGCCACCGCTACAACGCCTATCTAACGACCCGAGCGGTGGCTCCGTGCGTGCTGGCCCTCGTGGTCGCGGCCCCGGCGGACTCGCGCGCCGGCGACGCCCTGCCCGAGCCGGTGTGTTTCGAGTGCGGCTGCGGCACCATCCCGCTCGGCGATTGGTGCCAGCAGGGTCTGGCCACGTACTCCGGTGCCGCCACCTATTCGCGCAGCTTTGAAGTTGCAGATTGCAACTCCCAGCTCGCCCTCGCCCTCGGCCAGCTCAGTGCCACTGCGGAAGTCAGGGTGAATGGCCACGTCGCCGCCACCCTGATCGCTCCACCCTGGAAGTGTGAAATCACCCCCTTCCTCAAACCCGGGAAAAACCAACTTTCGATCACCATCGCCAACACGCTGGCCAACCACTACAGCGTTGGCATCCCCACGCCTTATGCTTTCGATAGCCAAACCCGCTCGGGCCTGTTCGGCCCTGTTGCTTTAATCACCACCCCATGATAAGACGACTCACCGCCTTCCTTGCCTCGCTGTGGTTGTCCACGGCCCCTTCACCCGCTGCCGGGATCACTTCGGATTTCCTGCAATCCAAATGTGGCTTCTTCGTCCATTACGTCTGGGCCGGCAAGGGCGGCGGACTCACCATCGACCGCAATGGCAACACGTCCGACAGCTTCGACGCGCTCGCCGATGCCTTCGATGTCGAGGGCTTCGCCAACGACATGGCCGCCTGGCAGGTGGAGTATGTGATTTTCACCGCCTGGCATGCCAACATCAACCCGCTCTTTCCCAGTGCAACCATGAGGAAGTGGGGCCTGCCCGGCCATGCCTGCAATCGCGACCTGATCGGCGAGGTGATCAAGGCGCTCAAGGCCAGGGGAATCGCGGTATGGCTGTACACCCACCCCCGTGACGGCCATGACCTGCTCGCCGAGGAACGCGTGAAAACCGGCTGGGGCCTGGACGGCAAGGGCGGCGATCCGGATTGGAACCAGTTCGACTATCAGAAATGGAATGATTTCACCAACGAACTCTACGCTGAACTCGTGAACCGCTACGGGATGGACATCCAGGGCCTTTACCTCGACGAAGGCAGTTCGGCGGGCGACAGCCAACGGGTGGTGGACTATCCGCGCCTGCGCAAGACGATCCAAGGCCGGCACCCGCATCTCCTGATGATGCAGAACGACTATGGGTCCCCGTATTCCGCCGATCTGGGCATGATGGAATATCATCATTGGCGCGAGTTCGAGAACCGCGACGGCGGAGCCTGGCCCGGTTTGCGTGTTCCGGTGGGGGCGTGCTTTGCCACCACCTGGTGGGCGGCGAAACCCGCCGGAGCTAACACCGTGACCTACTCCGCCGAGGACATGTTCCGCTACACCGTCCTCCAAGCCGGCGTGAACACGCTCGGCGGTGGTGTCGCGTGGGCCGCGGGACCCTACGCCGGCGGCGGTTGGGAAACCGGTGTGAGCGAGACGATGGCGAAGTTCGCTGGCTATCTGAAACCCATCGCCCGGTCGATCAAGGGCACGGTCTCCAGTAACGCCTTCCCGACCCAAAAGGGAGCCGCTCTCAAGAACATCGGCTGGGGCGTCCGCGCTGTGGATTGGGGAGTGGCAACCGACTCGCCGGACGGCTCCATTACCTACCTCCACATCCTTAATCCGCCCGCCGGTCAACAAGCACGCATCGGCATGCCCGCCAACGGTGTCCGCTTCGGCACGGCCACCCTGCTCACCAGTGGCCGCACGGTGAAACTCGATTTCGACAAGGCCGGCTATCTCGTCACACTCCCGGACGGCCAGTCATGGGACAAGCTCAACACCGTCATCCGCCTCGAAGCCAAGGGGTCGTCGCCACGCCAATCCGAATCCAATCCATGAAACTCCCGTATTTCCTCACCAGCCTGCTGCTCGCCACATCCGTCCTCCATGCCCAGACCAACGGCATGGCGGAGTATCAGAAATCCAAGTACGGGTTTTTCGTCCACTTCGTCTGGGGCGGAGGACCCGGTACCCAGTTCACCAAGGACCGGGAAGGCAAACAACCCGCCACCTTCGATGAATTCGCCGCCTCCTTTGATGCCAAGGGCTTGGCCAACGACCTTGACAGGTGGGGCGTGGAATATGTCATCCTCACCGCCTGGCACTACAATATCAACCCGTTGTTTCCCAGTGCGACAATGAAGAAATGGGGCATGGCCGACCACGCCTGCAAGCGTGATCTGTTAGGCGATGTGATTGCCGCCTGCAAGGCCAAGGGCATCAAGGTCATGTTCTACACCCACCCGCGGGACGGTCACGACCTGCAGCCCAAGGACCAGCTCAAGACCGGTTGGGGCGGTCCCAACAACACCGATCCGAAGTGGGAGAACTTCGACCGCAAGAAGTGGAATGATTTCACCAACGAACTCTATCAAGAACTCGTCGCCCGCTATGGCAAGGATCTCATCGGCATCTATTCCGACGAAGGCAGCGGCGCGGGAGACAGCTACAAGGTCGTCGATTACCCGCGTCTGCGCCGCACCGTCAAGGACCTCCAGCCCGACCTGATCATGGTCCAGAATTGGTATGGCACCAGTTACTCGCTGGACACGGGATGCAAGGAATACCACCACTGGGGTGAGTTCGCCAACACCGACGCCAACGCCTGGCCGGCTTACCGGATGTCGGTGGCCACCTGTTTCGCCACCACCTGGTGGTCTGCCGTGCCGGCCGGAAAAAACACCGTGGTTTTCAAACCCGATGACATGTTCCGCTATACCGTCCTCCAGGCCGGAGCCAACCACGAGGGCGGCGGCACCCAGTGGGCCGCGGGCAACTATGCCGGGGGTGGCTGGGAAACCGGCGTCGATGAAACGATGACCCAGCTCGGAAGTTATATCAAACCCATCGCCGCATCTACCAAAAATGTGTTTGCCAGCACCTCGTGGCCCACCGCGGCGGGCACCAAGCTGCCCGACCTCAAATGGGGAGTGGCCACTCGCGCGACCGACGACTCGATCGAATACCTGCATGTCCTCACGCCACCGGCCGGCGGCGCGAAATCCCTCACCCTGCCGCCGCCGGCAGATGGCAAGCGCTTTGACAAGGCAGTCTTGTTAGTCGGCAAGAGGGCGGTCACAATCCAACAGGACGAGGCCGGGGTACACCTTCAGCTTCCAGCCGGAGAAAATTGGGACAAGCTCGACACCGTCATCGCGCTGAAAACCGCCGCGGATTCGCCGCCGGTGAACATTGCCTTGTGGAAAGCCTTCCGCGCATCGTCGTTTCCCGATCCCACGGCCGCCGGTGGCTCGGCTTTTGCCTTCCACGCAGTCGATGGCAATCCCGGCACCGCATGGTCATCGCGTCCCGATGGCATCACTCCCGGCAACGCACCGGTGCCCGCGGACACGATGCCTTGGTGCCAGGTCGATCTCGGCAAGCCCGCGAAGCTTGCCCGCATTGAGGTGCTCGGTTCATTGGGAGCGGACGTCGCGGTTTCCGTTTCGTCGGATCCGGGTTTCACCAAGAGTAAAATCCTGGCCACCTCGCAGGCCGCCGGGCCAGTCACCCTGGAGATCAGGAAAGCCACCTACGGCAAGGGCGACAAGATGGCCGATGTCACTGCCAAGGTTCGCCAGGCAGTGGTTTGCGGCGGCCTCGCCGTGAAGGCCGAGAACGCCCTCAGTGGCGGCGATCCCGCGCCTGATGCCCCGAAGGAACTGCGCGTCGAGTTCACCCTCAACGGCAAGGATGACGCCATGACCGTCGCGGAAAACGATCTGCTTTCCATCGGCAATGCCGGACCATGGGTCATCGAACTATCTAACGAAACAACCGCGCGTTTCGTCCGCCTCGCCCGCACCAAGCCCGGCCCGCCGCTCCGGGTGAACGAATTCCGGGTGATTGGAAAATTCGAGTGAGCAACAACTCCACCACCCATCCATGAGCCAAAAACCCAAGACCTGCACAACCGGCAGCATGCTCACCTACTCGCTGGGCGAGTGCGCGAATTCGCTGGTGATGAACGGCATTTTCGGTTTCGCGATGCTGTTCTATACCAAATCGCTGGGCCTCGATCCCACCTGGGCCGGGCTGGCGATGTCACTCTCGGTCTTCTGGGAAGCGGTCACCGAGCCGGTCATGGGCCACGTCAGCGACAACACCCGCAGCCGGTGGGGCCGCCGTCATCCATATATGTTGCTTGGCGGGTTGCTGATGGCGCTTTGTTCCTATCTGATCTGGACGGTTCCCGGCGTATGCCGCGGCAGCCAGATGGCGATCTTCTGGTATCTGGTTGCGATGAATTTGCTGCTGCGCACGGGCCTCACCCTGTTTTTCATCCCCTACATGGCGCTCGGTTTCGAAATGTGCGGCGACTATCAGGGCCGATCGCGGCTCCAGGGCATCCGCCAAATCTTCAACATGGCCGCCAACTTCGCCGGCCCCGCCATGGCATGGACGGTTTTCTTCAAGGACAAGGGCGGCGTGCAAGCCACCACCGTGGAGGCGAACTATCATTACATGGGCGGGTGTTTCGCCGCCGCCACTGCGGTGTTTGTTCTGTTAGTCATGATCTTCACTTTCCGTTGGCATGAGGACACCCGTGCCGTCGCCCGCGATTCGCAACACGGCTGGCTCAGGGATTTTCTCAGCGACATGAGGGAGATCCTTGCCGATCCCAATCCGCGCTGGGTCTTTGTCTTCATCTTCGTCGTCTGCGCCGGCATGGTCATCGTCAGCTCGCTGCAGATGTTCGTGTATGATGACTTCATGAAATTCCCGGCCTGGCAGAAGTCCATCGCCCACGGCGGCACCATGGTCGGCATGGCGCTCGGCGCCCTGCTGTCCATGGGCCTCACCAAACGCTTCGACAAAAAGGGCGCGGTGCTCATCGGCGGCTCCATCAGCATCCTGTGCAATCTGATGCTGGCCCTGCTGTTTCTAACAGGCATGGTCAAGCCGGACGCCACGCTTGCCATCGGCGGTGCCACCCTGCCGCTCGCGCTGGTGCTGTTTGTCATCTTTCACGCCGGCTACTGGCTGGGCAACGGCATTATGCTGCCAATCTCCACCGCGATGATGGCGGACGTCAGCGAAGTGCGCCGCCTGCAAACCGGCGAGGTGAAGGACGGCGGCTATTCATCGGTCTTCAGCCTGGCGATGCGCATGGCCATTTCCTTCAGCCTGATCGTCAGCGGGTGGTGCCTCAGCGGCATCGGCTATCAGGTGCCTAAAAACGGCCAGGCTGTGACCCAGGCACCGCAGGCCATCTGGCTTCTGGGCATGGTCACCTTCGTCATCGGCGCGGGGATCTGTCTCGCATCATTGCTGGCGATCCGGTTCTATCCGATGTCCCGGGGACGGCTGGAGGAAATGCGTTCGCATCGGCCGCCACCAGCGGAATGAACCACCACACTTTCGTCCTGGAGGCCGGTTTATCCTAGAAAGGAAAATAGGAACCACAGATTACACAGATAGTGCAAGAGTTATGAATTATTTGGCAGATGCCTTTAGGGTGAGCCGAGGAGTAGATAGATCGAGGTCTTCCTTTCCGTGTAATCGTTCGACTGAGCTCACGCCGAAGTCCTCTTCACCTCTTGCCTGGATTGAGGCTTCACCTCGCTAAAGTTTGAGTTACTGCCTGCTCGATACTGGCGGTTGCGAACCATACGTTGATCGATCCAGCTAAACTGGCGGGGCACGTGCCGCAAGCGTTCGGGGCACGGGAGTGTTTTCGTTTTCATGGTTTGGGCGGGTGGAACTCCCGGGCGTCATGCGCAGGATGTCCTCGCCGCGAGTCATGAATAGGCGGGCACTCGTAGCGATGTCAGTACATGGTGACAGATAAAAAGTGAAGAATCCCGCCCGCGCGCTGCTCATCCGCCACGGCAAGGGCGACAAGAGCCGCCTGCTGCCTGTCGGTTGCGTTCAAGTGTCGCTTCACCGACAGTGGCAGGCTTCTGCTGGTGAGATTGCGCATGCTGGCGTGAGCTCTGGCGTCAGTGGTGTGTCAGCGGCTTCATGGGATGGATTCAAGAATTGCTGGTTGTTGGAAAAATGCAAGAAACTTAGGGATTTGTCCATTGTGGAGGCCGGGCAGTTGAGTATAGCATTTCCGGACATTGGCAAGTGAACGGCGGAATGCCGCGTCCCGCATTGGCCTCCCAATCCCTGATTCCCAACCCAGCATCAACCTAAGTCATGAAACCCCGTTTCCACTCCCGCTTCCCGCTCGCGACCTGTGCTTTCGCACTCACCCTCGCCGGTGCGGCCGTCGCTCACGCCGCTGAGCTGACATGGAATGCCGCCCTCCCGGGCGACTGGAGCACCTCCAATACGAATTGGTCCGGCTCGAGTTGGAGCAACTCGAATCCCGACAACGCGATTTTCAACAACCTCCAAGGCACGGTCACGCTGACCGAAGCCATCACCGGCGGCAGTCTGAGTTTCAAGGATGGTGGACGGGAATCAAACGCGCACGAACTCATTCTTACTAACAGCAATTTGACGCTACAGAGCATTTCGGTTTCTGGCGTTGCCTTGGGTGGCAATGTGGACAGTATCACGGATGCATACAACCAGCGGCAGAGGCTCGAGAACATGACCGCCACTGTCAGCGGCAGTGTGACGGTTCAGCGCGGCATGCTCTACCTCAACGGTGCGACCATGAATGTCAGCGGAACAATCAAATCCGTGGATGCGTGGTGCGTGTTCCGGGCCGACAACAGCACCGTGACAGCCACGGGCGGGATTGATTTTTCCGGCATCGCCACGCAGGTGGAACTCTATGGCGGCACGGCCACCACGCCGTCCATCAAGGTCGGCAACGCCACGTGGAACGGGAGCGGTGGCTTGACCATGGGCGGTGGAGTGACGTTGGTTGCTACGGGAGACAGTAGTGATTACATCCAGGTCTTCAACGACGGGAATTCAGGCAGCCGTGGCGCGGCGACGCTTTCAAGCGGCGGGATGGCGCTCAACACCGCGTATGCGGTGACGATTGCCACCCAGATCAACGGCGGCGGCTCCTTGACCAAGGCCGGCGCCGGCACGCTGACGCTCACCCAGTCGAACAACTACACCGGCGGAACCACCGTCAACCAAGGCGTGCTGGTATTGGCGTCGGGTGCCTGGACCTTGAGCAATGTCGGCGGCGGTGGTGTCACGGTGGGCAGCGGCGCAACGCTGCACGCTGACAACTGCGTTGCGAACCAACTCAACGGCCTGACTCTCAACGGCGGCACCGTGGATGCGGTGGGCGGCGGCAACAGCGACTGGGGGAACTTCTTCCTGACGGGCAACGTGACGGCCACGGGCACGTCCAATCTGAACGCTGAAACCGCGCTGCGTGCGACCAACGTGGATTTCAGTGTTGCCAGCGGAGCCACGCTGAACGTCGGTGGGGTACTGCATAATGGGGCCTACTACGGAAGCCCCGGCACCGGAGGAACCCCCTCCACCGTCAGCAAAAGCGGCGACGGTACGTTGGTTCTCTCCGGGATGAACACATACACCGGCGGCACCACCGTTTCCGCCGGCACACTCTCCCTCACCCACCCGGTCCTGGATGATGGTTCCGCCGTGACCATCGCCAATGGCGCCAATTTCAACCTGAACTTCGCCGGCAATGACATCATCGGCAGTCTCGATATCGATGGCAGCGGCCCGCTGCCGCCAGGCACCTACAATGCGAGTCATCCGACCTACGGCTCGTATTTCACCGGCACCGGATCGCTGGTGGTTCTCGGTGCGAATGGAAGCTGGATTTCCACCGTGGACGGAAATTGGAGCGATACCGCCAATTGGAACGCCGGCATCGTCGCTGCGGGCTACGATCAAACCGCAACCTTCAACGCCGCCACCGGCGTCACCGTCACCCTCAACACGAACCGGATCATCGGCAACCTCGCCTTCGACACCTCGGACTACACGCTTGCCGGTGCCAATACCCTGACTCTCGACGACGCGTCCACCACCCCGACCATCAGCGTGGGCACCGGCCGCACGGCCACCATCTCCGCCAATGTCGCGGGCTTCCTCGGCCTTGAAAAAACCGGCAGTGGCAAGCTCGTCTTCACCGGCATCAAATCCTACACTGGCGGCACCACCGTCACCGGCGGCACGCTGGAACTCGCCGGAGCCACCGGCGGAAATGCCCAGATCCATGGCTCACTGACCGTCAGTCCGGGTGCCACGGTCGCCGTCACCGGCGGTGACGGCACCGGCTTCGGCTTCTACAACAATCCGGTCAGCTCGATCACCGTGGACGGCGGCACGATCACCGCCTCGGGCACCACCCACCTCGGCTTTGGCACCCATGCGGCCATGAGTCTCAACAATGGCGCTGCGCTGTTTGGCCAGTGGGAGTGGAACGGCGACAGCTCGCTCAGCTTCTCCAGTTCCGGCGACAGCACCAACACCATCAGCGGCCAGCTCGTCCTCCGACCGGACGCGGGTTCCAGCCACACCTTCTATGTGGACGACGGGTCGGCTGCCACCGATCTCCAGGTGAGTGCCAACCTGGTCCAGCAGTATGGCCGCTCCGGTCTGGTAAAGACCGGCACAGGAACCATGGTGCTCGCGGGCAGCAACAGCTACGACGGCAACACCGTGGTCAATGACGGCCAACTCCAAGTGACCGCCGCCAGCGGCCTGCAATTCAGCCCGACCACCAACGGTGTCACCAATGCGGTTTCCGGCAGCTCCACCACCGCCACGCTGTCTTTCCTCGGCACTGTCAGTCTCGATCTCAGCGCCGCAAACACGACCCTTGGTAACAGTTGGACCCTGTTCAACCTCGCCAGCTTCACCACCGCCCCGGTCCTGACTCCTGCCGCCGTGACCAGCACCACCCTTGGTTCATTCACCCAAGTCACTCCCGGCGTCTGGGAACTCCCCGTCACCGGTGCGAAATGGGTCTTCACCAAAGCTACCGGCACTCTGACTTACGCCACCGCAGCTGCCGATTACGAAACCTGGATGGCCCTCTATCCGTCCATCACCGCTCCAGCGGACAAACTGCCCGGTGCCGATCCCGACCACGACGGCATCCCGAATTTGTTGGAATACGTGCTGCAAAATGGCGACCCGTCGCTTGGGTCCACCGCCATCCTGCCCACCACCACCACAACGGCCACGGATCTCGTCTTCACCTTCCACCGCCGCGCCGCTTCCACCGCCAACACCACCCAGAGGTTCGAATACAGTGATGATTTAACAATCTGGACGCCGCTCGCCATCCCGGGTGGCACCGGTGTGGTGGTCACGGACATCGGAGGTGGCATCGATGAAGTGGTCGTCACCGTGCCACGAGGATCCAACACAAATCTCTTCGGCCGCCTCGCAGTGACGAAGCCATAGTCGTAGCAAATGCAACGAACGCCAGGCCAATTACCTCCCGGATTCCGGTCCCGACCGGAGCGCTCGGATGCCCGATGCGTTCGTAAAGCGCTGAAAAAACCGGCTTGTTGTTAGAAAAGAAATGACCCAACGTCCTTCACGATCCGCATCGGCAAGGATTGCCATCTTGTTCGGTTTGGCCGCCGTCGTTGCTGCCTCCGCCGCGCCCGATGGGGAGATCCACGAAGGTTTGATCTATCGTCCGGAAGGCGACGCCATCGTGATCCGCAACGGCACGCGGTGGGACAACCGTCCGCTCTATTGCAACGAGCGCTTCTCCCTGGTCTGGGCTGGGGAGATGCCCTCGCTCAAGGGCGAGATGGGCATTCTCTATGCCGGCATCGAACGCGGAGGAACGCGGCTGGCTCTGCAACAGTTCGCGGATCGCATCGGCCGCCTCCAGCGTAATGAACTACCACACTTTCGTCGTGGAGGCCGGTTCAATACACTTGCCTAGCCCTTTGAATGACTGATATAAATAACTCCCCACCCCGCATGCAACGATTCGATCCCCGATTTCTCACTTTTTCACACCCCCCCATGAAACTACCTGTTTCGCTCATTCTGTTGGCGCTGTCCATCGCCCAGCTCCCGGCTGCGGACTTGCCGGTCGGCTACAAGGTCGATTGGAAATCACCCTCACAGGACTCGCTGGATTCCATGCCGCTGTCGGGGCGTGGTGGTGCCGGTGCGAATGTCTGGGTGCAAGACGGCTCGATCTGGCTCTATCTGGCCCACAACGGTGCGTATGACGAAAACGGCCGCCTGCTCAAACTCGGCAGCATTCGACTCACGCCAAAGGACGTGAAACTCGGCGATGCGGGATTTGTTCAAGAGCTTGATCCTGCCACGGGAACGATCACGATCCGGCAGGGGGATTTCAGCGCGGCGCTCTGGTTCGCTGGGGAAACACTCATCTTTGAATCCGAAACCGCCAAACCGGCCGCGCTCGAAGTCGCCTTCGGCACTTGGCGTGAGAAGACCAAAGACGGCATCCGCAACGACATGATGGGCTCGAAGACCACTTTCAGCGCGGATCAGATCAAGACGTCGACCAGTGGATTCCTCTGGTTTCACCGCAATGCGGACTATCCGATCGATCTCGCCGGCATGGCCAGAGGGCAGGGGATCGCCCCGGAGTCGCTGCCGGATGTCACGGCGCGCCGCGTTTTTGGCGCGGCCGTCTGTGTGGACGGCGGCATGTCACAGCCCTCAGAATCACAAGTGCGGTGGCAATTCTGGAATGGCAAGGCATGGACCGGAATCACCCCCTCCCGCACGCAGCAACTCATCACGATGCGCCTCGAAGGCGCAGTGGATGCCGACCCACAACAGTGGCCCGCCGAGGCCAAGGCATTGCTGGACCCCAGGACCCGCCAGGCGGCGAAAGCCGATGAGTTGAAGCGCTGGAACGAATTCTGGAGCCGCTCTCACATCCACATCAATCTACAATCTTCAATCAACAATCCACAATCCCAGGATCCCGGTTTCCTGATCGGCCGCAACTATCAACTTTTCCGCTACATGCTCGCCTGCAACCGCGATGGCGAACTGCCGCTGCTTTTCAACGGCGGCATCTTCACCACCGACAACAACGGCCGCATCAAAGGCAACAACAATGACGAGTTGCCCACCTTCGAGGGCGAGCCGATTACCCCGGATTTTCGCCGCTGGATGGGCTGTTGTTTCATGTCGCAGAACCAACGCTGGCTCGGTTGGCCGACGGTGGCTTCCGGCGATGCGGATCTGCTGGCACCCACCACGCGTTTCTATCGGGATCGCGCCAAGGCGGCCGCAGCACGGGCCAAAATCCACGGCGCGGAGGGCGTGGTCTATACCGAGCCGCTCAATGTCTGGGGGCTTTGCCCGGTCGGCCCGAGGCCCGACGGCCTCTGCGGTGCCACCCACCTCACCTATCACTTTTCGATGGGCATTGAAAACGCGTGGATGAACCTCCAGGCTCACGACACCATGGGCATTCCGCTCGACCAGGACCTGGCGTGGATCGCCGGAACCGTGCTCTTCTATGACAGCTTTTATCGCGCCGAGACAAAGAAGCGCAGCGGCAAGGAGTACGATGACGAGGGCAAGCTGGTGATCTATCCGGGCAATGGCTTGGAACTCGCGCACGACGCCACCAACCCGATCGACGCCGTGTGCGCCCTACAGCGGGTGACCGCGGGATTGCTGGCGCTCAAGGATCTTCCCGCCAGTCTGCGCACACGGATTCTAGCAGTTTCAAGGACGTTGCCGCCGTTGCCGGTCGGCCGGCGCAGCGGAGTGAAATCCTTGTTGCCAGCGAAGAGTTGGACCGCCGAATACAACAAGTGGGAGCCCATCGAAATGTATGCCTATTGGCCATATCGCTTGGTCGGCGTGACCCAGCCGGAGACCTTGCAGCTCGGCCGGGACACTTGGGACTCCATCCCCGAGGACCGCGCCCGCTTGTGCAAGCAGGACTATTCGTGGATGGCAAATCTGGTCAATATGGCGGCCCTGGCATCGCCGGATAAGGCGAAGGAGCGCGCGATCTACAAAATGGCTAACAACACCGCACCGCAGGCCCGCTTTCCCGCCTTCTTCGGCCCCGGCCACGACTGGCTGCCTGATCACAACTGGGGCGGCTCCGGCATGACCGGCGTTCAGGAAATGTTGCTCGCACCGGAACCGGGATCCAATGGCAAGCTCCATCTCTTCCCCGCGTGGCCGGCCGGGTGGGATGTCGATTTCAAACTCCATGCGCCGGGACAAACCGTGGTCGAAGCCACGTTGCGGGGCGGCCATCTGACACGCCTCAAGGTCACGCCCGAGGCACGCGCCAACGACATCGTGAACTGGCTTGGCAAACAACCGGCATGGGAACCGGCCAAACCGCGCGTGTCCCTCGGCCAAGGCAAACCGATCAAGGCGTCGAGCCAGTTCAATGAACCCGGCTACGACGCGCCCCGCGCGAATGATGGCGATCTGAAAACCCGCTGGGCTTCGGACTACGGTGCGCGCTCGGGTTGGCTGGAAATCGACCTTGGCGCGGTAAAGGAAATGGCCGGTGCCATGGTTTCCGAAATCGAATGGCCCGAGACGCGTGAGTTTGCCATCGAAGTGAAGGATGGCGAGGCATGGAAGGAAATCGCGCACGGCACGACGATCGGGGCATGCAAGGAACTCGAGTTCCCGCCGGTCAAGGCACGTTTCGTGCGCCTCAACGTCCTCAAGGCCGCCATGGCTATCAACATCAACGAGTTCCAGATATACGCGCCCTGAGGCGACCGCGGATCTCGATTTACGGCGGTTTCTATCCAGCCAACCACCGCGACGTTACCCTTCCTTGATCCGGGCCGCCGGATTCTCCTCAACCACTCGCTCATCCGCGCAACCACCGCCGGCGATAGCTCGCCGGCGCACTGCCGTTGAGCTTCTTGAAGAACCGGCTGAAGTAATACTCGTCGCTGAAGCGCAGCTTGTCGGCGATTTCCTTCATCTTGAGATCGGAGTTGATCACCCACTGCAACGCCTCCTGATTGAGGCGGCGGGTCAGGTAATCTTTGGGACTCATGCCGGTGCTGCGGGAAAACGCCATCGAAAATGCATCCAGGGTGGTGCCGTAGGTCTTGGCCAGCGGCCCTAGACGCAAGTCCGCTCCAAGGTTGCGCTCGATGAACTTGAACACCTCCGTGAACTGGGTGTGCGTCTCCAAATGGCGCGTGATCACCTCGTCGATCTCCGGCACTGCCACGGCCATCCACGACAGCAAGTGCCCGCGCAGCTCTAACAAGCCGGCCACGCCGATGGTTCTATCAGGCTCCAGCCACCGGCGCCACTCCGCCGGATCGAAGCCGCCGATTTTCCGCGGTTCGCGGCCGGGCCAATCGAACAGCGGATCCACTCCCGGCAGCCATTCGCAGCTCAATTTGAAAAACAAAACCTCGCACTCTTCCTTGCAGCGCCGTTCCACCGGAGTGTTGCCAGGCAGAAACCAGACCTGTCCCGGTTCGAGAGCATGGACCACCCGCTCATGGACCACCTGCCGCCGGCCTGACAAGACCACTTCGATGTGATGCAGGTAGTCACTTTGTTGTTTTCGATCCGATCCCCACTCCGATCCTACCTCGGCAAAATACATGCCCACCAGATGAATGCGGAATTTCCCGGCAAGCTGGCATTCGCGTTCCGCGCTGGAGTTGCTGACAAGGGTTCTCATGCGGGCGTGCGCCCTCGCGTCGGTGGTGTCGATCAATTTCATGGCGGCGTGAATCCTGAAGACAAAGGCAAAAGTGCAAGAATTTTGAGGATTTGTCCATGGTAAACCCGTTGTCTTACTGACAGGTTGTCAGGCGTGCGTTGCGTTTTCCGGATATCTCCGCACCCGGATGATTCTTACAGCTCCAAATCCGACATCCAATCGCCCATGAAAAAACCGTCCATACCGAGCATGCCGTCCCTCATGACAATCTTCATTCGTCCGTCCCGGGCATTCCTTGCGGCCGCCCTGTTCGCGGCTGGTTCAGCCACCGTCCTGGCCGACACCACCATCTATCAGGATTCGTTCACCACCCCGGGCACAGGTCGCGGCAGTCCTTACACCTCGTCGCTGGCCGGGACCGCGCCGAGCGTGCGGGGCACGGACCCGACGCCGGGCGGCGGCAATTATTCAGCCTCCAGCTGGACGTTCAACGCGGAGACCGGCGGGTGGGGCCAGACCGGCAGCGGCTACGCCATGCCCAGTAGCAGCAACTATCTGGCGTTCACGCCGGTGGCCGGGGCAATCTATACTCTCACCGCGGCCATCGATGCGGCGGCATGGAGCAATGTGGAATGGTTCACCCTCGGGTTTACCCAGAATCCAAGCAATTGGGTGCCCGGCAACTTTGTCGCCGATCTCAGCGACGGCAACAGTGACCGCGGCCTGGTGCGCGGCGGCCAAACCAAGACGCTTACCGTCACGCTCAACACCGGTGCCCCCGGTTGGACGAATTCACAGGGACTTGCCTATGTCGGTTGGTTTACGAGTGTGGCCGGTGCCGGAAATATCGGTCAGGTGAAGATCTCCAATTTCACCCTGACCGCGCGGCCCGCCCATGCCACGGTGACTTATGACGGCAACGGCAGCGACGGTGGCAGCGCGCCCGTGGATTCCAACGGCCCGTATGCCAGCGGCGCGACGGTGACCGTGCTGGGTGTCGGCAGTCTGACCAAGACGGGGAACTCGCTCCTCGGCTGGAACACCGCCGCCGATGGCTCGGGCTCCAACTACAACCCGGCCGACACCTTCGCCATCACCAGCGACACGAAGCTGTATGCCCGCTGGCTTGCCAACAGCAGCTATGCGCTGATCTATAACGGCAACGGCTACACCGGGGGCAGCCCCCCGGCCGATACCAATAGTTATTTCTCCGGCGCCACCGTGACGGTCCTGGGCAATACCGGCGGATTGGCACGTTCGGGTGGCTATGCGCTCTCGCACTGGAATACCATGGCGGACGGCAGCGGCACGCCCTACA
Organism: Akkermansiaceae bacterium; assembly: GCA_903908495.1. GTDB lineage: Bacteria > Verrucomicrobiota > Verrucomicrobiia > Verrucomicrobiales > Akkermansiaceae > Luteolibacter. The sequence continues at coordinate 5,922 of CAIVSK010000222.1, read as the reverse complement.
ATCCAGCCGATACCTTCACCATTTCGGGCACCACCACGCTCTATGCCCAGTGGATCGACGCGCCTCGCGACCTCACATGGAACAATGGTGCCGCCACCGCGCTATGGAACGGCACCGATGCCAACTGGTCGGGAGCGACGTGGGACAATGGCCGGCCCGACAACGCGTTCTTCACCTCGATGGGCGGCGCCGTGTCACTGGATGCGATCACCACCGGGTCGGTCAACGTGGGCAACATCAGCATCAATTTTCCCTCCACCACCTTTTCCGGCACCAGTCTGACCGCTACCTCCCTCACCGTGCAGGGAAACGGCGCCAATGACGGAGTGTACGCCGTCCATCCCACGCTGACCCTGAACGTGGCCACTGTTACTCTTGCGGGCGACGTGGCAGCAGGGCGCGCCACGGTGGCCATTGCCGGCGGTGATGTCACCGTGGGCCGTTTCATCACTTCCGCCGCCAGCGCCGACTGGGGTCGTTTGGTCATCGCGGGCGGGACGGTGACGGCGACCAACGGCGTGGACGGCTCGGTCCATAGCGGGGCGACCTTCGAACTGGACCTCAATGGCGGCGAATTGCGTACTCCGTCGCTGCGCGTCGCCGACCGCGAGGTGGGAACCAACAACAGTGCCTGGCTGACCTTCAATGGCGGTACACTAACCGCCATCGGTGCCGACAACGCCGACTTCATCACGCTCTATGGCGGCAACCAAAACACCTATGTCGCCGGCGGTGGTGCTATCATCAACTCCAACGGCCGCAATCTCGGCATCCACCCGAACCTCATGGCCGCGGCCACCGGCTACGGCGGTCTGACAAAGCTCGGGGCGGGCACCCTGACGCTCTACGGCTCCAACACCTACCGCGGTAACACCACCGTGGAGGCCGGCGGTGCCCTGGTTCTTGCCGCCGGCGGCAGCACCCGCTTCTATCCGGTAGCAAACGGCGTTTCTAACAAGATAACCGGTGGCGGATCCCCATCGGTCACCCTTGACGGCGAGATCTATCTCGACCTGTCGGGGGCCGACACCACTTCCGGCATCAGTTGGTTGCTGGTGGATGCAGCCAATCTTGTATTGCATTATGGAGGCACCCTTTCCGTCAACAGCTCGCTCGGCTCCTTCACGAGTCAATCCGGCGTTTGGTCCAAGAACGTTGGGACCAACACCTGGATGTTCGATCAAATCACCGGCACCCTGACCTTCGCCAGCGATCCGTTTTCCCTCTGGATCAATTCCACCTGGCCTTCACTCTCTGTCAAAACCCCCGCAGGTGACCCGGACGGCGACGGTCTTTCCAATTTGTTGGAATATGCCTTCGGCACCAATCCGGGAGTTTCGTCGGGCGCGTCCATCGTCTATGACGGAACATCGGTTACCACGCCAGGTACGCCGAAAATGATCGAGGACGGCGGGATGTATTACGCGGTGTTCGGCCGCCGGACAGACTATCTGGCAGCCGGGTTGAGCTACACAGTGGAATTCAGCGCGGACCTGGAAAACGGCTGCTGGGTGCCCAGTGCGGTGGCTCCGGAACCCATCACTGCCACAGGAGAGATCCTGGCGGTGCGGGTGCCGTATCCGGGATTGATTGACTCCGCCCGTGGTCCGCAGAAAGCCAGGTTTTTCCGCGTGGGCGTTTCCCAAGCCAATCCGTGATTCCGAGTCTCCTCCATCCAGCATCCTGATAGATCATGAAACCGACCCCCCGCCCTGCCATCGTTTAAGTATAAGTATAAGGTGACAGATAAAAAGTAAAGAATCTTGTGGATTGTGCGGTTTTCGGTGGTAGGGTGGTCACATGCGCAGGTCACGATGGCTGGCGGGTTGGAAGGACTCGGTTACGAAGCCTGTGATATACCACTGTATATCGCGGGTGGTGGATCGGCGGTTTGTGTTTGAGCAGCGGGAATGCGAGGCGTTCCGAATGTTCATGCGGATGTATGAGAACTTCTCAGGATGCCGGGTATTGTCGTATTGTGTGATGTCCAACCATTTTCACCTATTGCTGGAAGTCCCGCCGATGGCGGTTGGCGGGTTACGTGACGAGGAGTTGCTGCAACGTCTTGGTGGGCTTTATTCCGAGGTGGTGGTGGCTGGTGTAGCGGTGGAATTGGCGGAGGCGAGGAAGTGCGCTGTTGGCGAGGACGATGCTGCGGGTGTTGCACGGGCGGCGGCCATTCATGTCCGGTTCACCTACCGGATGCATGATTTGAGTGAGTATATGAAGGGTTTGCTGATTCGGTTCACGCGGTGGTTCAACCGGGTGCATTCGCGTTCAGGAACCTTGTGGGAAGAACGCTTTAAGAGCGTGATCGTGGAAAGCGGGCTGGCAGCGCGGACGATGGCGGCCTACATCGACCTCAATCCGGTGCGTGCGGGGATGGTCAAGGACCCAGCGGATTATCGATGGAGCAGTTATGGGGAAGCGGTAGGCGGCGGGAGGAAAGGGAACGGAAAGAAAGCGCGTGAGGGGTTGGTGCGGGCGTATTTTTGCGATCAGGGAGTGGGCTTCGAGGCGGAAAAATGGCAGGATGTCTCGCACGTCTACCGGCGGTTGATGGGCCTGGCCTTGGGACGCAATCCGGGGCGAGTCGACGTGGCTGTAGCCGGAAATCGTGCAGGCCGAAACACGCTAAATACGGCCGAGATGTTAGAAGGCAAAGACAACGGCACAGTCCTGAAGGATCTTGGATTTGCGAAGATGTTGCATTGCCGGGTGAGATATTTCACGGACGGGTCGGTGATCGGCAGCAAGGTATTTGTGAATGAGGCGTTTGCACGGGCACGGGAGCGCTTCAGCAGCAGGCGTAAGGATGGAGCGCGGGTGATGAGGGGTAGCGGCAGTGGCGCGAAGGGACTGCTGTGGAGTGTCAGGGATTTGCGGGTGGGTGTTTGAAGTCAATCCGCCCCTTGAGCGCGGGGAGCATGGGGCGTGCAAGAGCCGAGCACCATGCGACGCAGTGACGCTTTGTATGGGCCTGGGGGCTAAGAAATGAGGATGGGAAAACGTCGACGCATCCAGTGACACAATTACAAGGACGATTCACCCGGTCGACTTCAAAGCCGCCACGGCCTTCCGGCCAAGAGTCAGCTGCTTGAGCAGGTTGCACGGCTCAGACTATACAAAAAACTGCGGAGAGTGCAATGTTTTGTTGACCCGTTCCAAACATTCATGTTCATTCGAATTTGAAATTTCCAGAAGGAGTTCAGGGAAACAATTTCCGGTCCACCAGGAAGGACAATTCCCGTCCTTCCTGCCATGAACTTTCGTCATTCGACTTCCACGCCGCTCGTCCTTTGTGTGCTTCTGGCAGCGCTCACCCCGGCCCCTGCCGAAATCGACTCCGGCGGCGGCAAGTCCTCCGGTGGCGCCCTTAGCAACCACTCATCCATCGGCGCGGCCTTCGCCACCCTGCCCACCCAGGGCGCTGCGACCGTCCTCCACCCCGGCCTGATCGAGGTGCTCTATCCGGTGGCTCCGGCTGCTACGGATAGCGACGGCAACGGCCTGCCAGATGCCTGGGAAACGCTCCATTTCGGCCACCTGGGGCTCGATCCCAACGCCGACCCGGATCACGACGGAGCTTCCAATTTGATGGAGTATCTCGCGGGCACTGACCCGAACAGCGCAGCCTCCGTGTTCCGACCGCAAGGGAGTTTTACCGCCGGCATCTTCCACATGCCCATTCAAACCGTGGCGGGCCGCAACTATGAAATTTGGGCTTCCCGTGACCTAAAGAGTTGGACGCTGCAAGCGACCTTGACCGGCGACGGCTCCCAGCAACCCTTCGACTTTGACGAGACCAGAATTCCGACCGGTCCGCTCCACAGCGACACCCACCCTTCCAACTTCTTCTTTCGTGTCCAGATTCTCATTCCCTGATTTTTCCAAACCGTTTGATCCCATGAAAACACTCCACCACCTGCTCCCGCTCGCCCTGCTGGTCGTCGCTGCCCAGCTTGCGTCCGCCGCCGCGCCCTCTGCGATCAACTACCAAGGCCGCCTGACCAATGCCGCTGGCGTCCCGCAACCCGGCAGCAAGGCGATGAGCCTTAAAATCTACGATGCGGCCACCAGCGGCACCCAGCTCTATTCAGAAACCATGGGCAGCGTCACCGTCGATGCCAATGGCGTCTATAGCTTCCAGTTCGGTGCAGAGGGAACCAGCAGCACTCTCGTCACCGAAACTCTCGCCACCACCGACGGCACCTCGCTCACCTATCAAAAGGCGCTCTCCCGCACCCCGGTCATCGCCGGGACCGCCAGCGTGACCGATGGCACCTACAATTGGAACGAGACCACCGGCAACCCCGGCTCACTCGCCACTGCTACAGCCATTGTCATGTATGGCTTCGTGGTGGACAAAACCGTGACCAGTGGCGGTTCCGGGTACACCAGCGCTCCCGCCGTCACGATCACCGGCAATGGCTCGGGCGCCACCGCCACCGCCACCGTCTCAGGCGGCGCGGTCACCGCCATCACCATCACCAATGCGGGCAGTGGCTACACCTCCGGCGCAACGATCAGCATCGCTGCGCCGCCCGCGCCCTTTGTGGTCAATTACACCGGCGGCACGATCACTGCCACCTACGCGACGGCCCCTGCTGCCGCCGCATCCGTCACAGCCACCTACCGCTACTCGGCCAGCGGCATTTTGGGCGCACTCGCTTCAGGATCCGAACAATGGCTTGAGCTATCCGTTGATGGCGTCGCACAATCTCCGAGGCAGAAGGTGCTAGCGGTGCCGTTTGCGTTAACGGCGCAGATAGCAAAGTCCGCTGAAAGCGCTACGAAATTGATTCAGAAAACAGGCTTAACAACTGCCTTAATCTCATTTTCAAAGATAAGCTCGTCTGGTCCTCAACAAGACAACGCCAGCCCTGCTGGCAGGCCTTTAATGCAGTTGCCACATCAATATACGAGTATCGATGGAACGATGGCTTCATCGAAGCTTCAGCGAGTCCTTGATACTCAGAATATTTCAAAAATCAACAGTCTTAGTGTTGATGTGGAAAGCAATATAGTTACGGGAGGCGTTCCTTGGCGCTCGGACCAAAGCACCGGCCAAGGCCATGTGAGCCTTTCATTGGTCTCATATCCCATCACCGGTGATAGAGTGGTTCTTGCAGAAAAGACAATCACAGCATCTAACGGAACAATTCTTTTATCCGGGCCGTTTCAAACAAATGATCCACTCAAGGAATACGCAGTAGAGCTTGAAATGGGGGCAATCAATATCGACCCAATGATTTCGTGGTGCCCGACAGGAGTACATTTCCGAGCTGGCGCGATTCAAATGAACTACGACTCAAAATAAATCCCTGGACAACGACACTTGCTGGGTCAAGTGCCATCATCTGCCGGTGTTGACGCAACGAAAGCACTTGGCACGTCCCCTGATAACGGCTAGACGAGTGGCGGACAAGGATCTCAACCCCCACCCCACCTCAAACTCATCCCCCCATGAAATCGATCAAGAACCTGACGCGCATGACCTATGAAACCGCCGCCTTCCAAGGCTGGCGTCTCGCCATCAATCGTAAGGGCTCGTCCTTCACCAAGTATTTCTCCGACAAGGTATACGGCGACGAGGCTAAATCGTTCGCAGCCGCCGAAGCAGCACTGGCCGCGTTGAAGATGGTCCTTGAAGGCGCGAGGTTGGTCGATGGCAAGCACACAGCGACGACCAAGGCCAAGGTCGAGAAGCTGCTGAAGCAGGCGTAGGTATGGGCATAGGCCGCTTTGTTCGCAGTTCAAGTCGGGAACCAATTCAGACATCATGAACAGGGGTGGCTTTTCATGGCGGCGTTTCTTGGGTGTCTCTGCCGCCCAATCCAGGCTGTCCCGGGCCATCGGCATTCCACTGAGCAGGAGCGGTCGCCAACAGAAACTCGGCCGGATGCTCATGGGCGGAGGTCG
>CAIVSK010000221.1 GCA_903908495.1 Akkermansiaceae bacterium | reverse complement strand
CTTGAATATCATCTTGAGGCTGTCCATGAGGCTGTTGCACTTTCCACCACCCTTCCATCCTGCCGATAAGCGGATTCACGTTGCTCGCCCCGCCGGATCAGGGGGCCGAAGCGGGGCCCACAGAGCGGGCCGATGGGAGAGGTGCCACGGGTTTCATGAATTTGCGAGGCCCTGCGCAATTGCACGCATGGCCTGAACCCATTGGGTCCAATTGAAAGTCTTCTCGTAGGCGTCGCGCGCCGCTTTGCGGAACCCCAGATAGGTTTGTTGATCCTGATAGTTTCCGGCGATCAGGTTCGCGAAGTCTGCAGCGGGCGCATTGGGAGCCAGAACGAAACCATTCACACCGTGAGTGACGATCTCCGGGACGCCGCCCACTCGGCAGGTTACTGCCGGCAGGCCATAGGCAAAGGCTTCACAAAACACAATTCCGTAACACTCCGCCTGTGTGGGCACCACGAGGTAAGACGCCTCAGCCAACAGTTCTTCGAGGCGCAGCAGGTCGCTGGGCTTGTTCTTGTCGAGGAACGGAAACACCCGGATGTTCGGATCGGGCGGGTATGGCGGCACGCAACCGCATACCGTCAGGCGGCACGCAATCCCCCGTCGATTCAAATCTTCCATGATTTCTTTCGCGATATTTCCACCCTTGCGAGTCCAGTCCACACCAATCATAAGCAATTCACATTGGTCGGTATGGTGCCACGGGCCGTCGAGGTGTGCCGAGTCACGCGCGGGGATATGGTCGATGTTCGCTCCGAAGGGAACCACCATGACTTTTTCCGCGGGAATGCCATATTGTCGGATGGCTGATTCCGCCGCCCACTGGGAGCAGAAAACCAGTGCTGTCGCGTTGTGGTATGCCAGGCGCTCCATCTCCATCAAGCGGCGATGGTTCGCGGCCGAAACGTGGTCAAACCCAGGGTAGCGAAGGTCGACAAGTTGGGTCTTGGTGCAATCTGACAAATAGATGACCGGCTTGTTTAGCTTCAAGAATGGCAGCACCATGAAGGAATCGATAACGATGGCCACATCCCAGTCAGTTTTAATGGCGGCGAGGCGCTGCTGGATTTGGCGGGCATAATACTTGGCTGTTGCGGCCCGCCAGTAGGGGCTGCGTCCCAGCATTTCGAGCAATCGGTTCTCCGCGCCGATCAGGATGCCTTGCGGGTAGCCCAGGCGGTCACATGGCACGATTTCAGCGAATTCCTTGGTGACGACTTCGTAGATCTTATGCATGATCCCCGACCAGGCAGACCGGTCGGTCAGGTCAAAGCGCGACACGACAAGAGCTGAGGCAGGGAAATTGCTTGTTGGGTCGGAGTGCATGGACAATCGCGGGGTGGGCGTGGAGTTTTTCAGTGATCCGATAGAACCGTGCAGGGCAGGTTAACGGGGAGAGCATAGTTTTTTGCCCGCAGGTTGGGCAAGCAATATTCTGCCTGCGCTGGCTGAATCCGGCCGCCACCCCGATGCCGCCGTGGGTGCGCGTCAGCCGGTCGGGCCGAGGCCGAGCGCGGAGAGGAGGCGGTTGCGCAAGCACTTGGCAAAGAACACCAGCGGATAATTGTCCTTGATGCCAACGCAAAAGCGCGGCACCTCGTGGGGCAGGCTGGAAGCCAGCCAGTGACCGCGCTTGATCGTGAAGGAATACTTGAAAGGCGAGTTCTTGGCGCGCTCGACCACGGCCTGCGAGTAATTGCCATAAGGGTAGGCCAGCACCGGTAGGTAACCGCTGCCCAGGCTGGCGGCCAGGATCTGGTGGCTCTGGTCGATCTCCTTGTCCAACTCGTCCGGGGTGAGGGTCTGCAGCCGGCGGTGGAGCAGACCGTGGCTGCCGATGGTGATGAGTCCGGAGCGGGTCGCCTGCTGCATTTGTTCCAGCGACATGAGCGGGGAATGAGGCATGTCCGGATCCCAGTCGTTGTGGCCGGCGAACTTGCCGGCCACCACGAAGACGGTGGCGGGGCAGGCTTCCCGTTCCAGTACCGGCAGGGCGTCGGTGAAAAAATTCTCATAGCCGTCGTCATAGGTCATGACGATTTTGTTGGCATGGTTCGTCTGCCAGAACGCTTGCGGGTCTTTCAGGACCTCGGCCATGCTGATGAACTCCATGCCCAGCGCGCGTGCCGAGCGGATCACCCGCGTCAAGCCTTTGGGCGTGATGAGAAACTGGCGATACTTGGCCCCGCCTCGGGTGGAGGTGGAAACATGGTGCAGGCAGAGGGTCATCATGGGCGTGTGGTCCTAAAATAGAAATGCGCGTATGCGGGTCAAATCCGCATTTGCAACGCCCGGCTGAACGCGACATCCGCGTCGCGCCCGGCACCATTGAAAAGCGGGTTCGAGATATTTGCTTCGGTGGGTCGACGCCGGTCCCGAAAACCCGCCACAGGGTGGAGGCGGGAGTTTGGCGAATTGGGAGGGTCTATCGAACGCCCGCAGAGGATGGTCTTGGTGCGCATGGTTGCAAGGGGATTTTTTCCGGCAGGGTGCGTTTTTTTCGACATCACGTTGCGTGTCGGGCCTCCCCCTGCAACTATAGCCTCGGAACCGGCGTTTGCCGTGCCAAATTCGGCCGCCGCGATCTCGAGTCCCACCTTGCCGCAACCCCAACCGCCCCATCGGTGATGCATCCCCACCCCTCGCCCCCTACACCCATGAGCCAATGCCGATTCATCGCCGTGACCGGGGGCAGCGGCTCAGGCAAGAGTTGGCTGGGGGCCGCTCTGATGGCCGAGTTCGGCACTGCGGCGAGCCACCTGAGTTTGGACGATTTTTACCACGATCTCGGGCATTTGCCGGAAGCGGCGCGCGGCGAGGTGAATTTCGACGATCCCGCTGCGATCGATTGGGAGGCTCTGCGCGAGGTGCTGGAGTGCCTTGAGCGCGGCGATCCGGTGCGGTTGCCGCAGTACGATTTTGCAAGCCACACGCGCCGGGTGGCAACGCGCCGGTTGGAGCGGGCCCGCTTCGTTGTGTTAGATGGATTGTGGTTGCTGCATCATGCTTGGCTGCGGGACAAGCTCGCGCTGAGTGTCTTTGTCGATTGTCCGGAGGCCGAGCGCCTGCGGCGTCGCGTGGCGCGGGATGTGCTGACACGTGGCCGCAGCGAAGACTCGGTGCTGCGGCAATTCACCACGCATGTGCAGCCGATGCACCAGCGTTTCGTGGAGCCCCAGCGGCAGTGGGCGACCCACTGTGTGAACTCCCCGTTGCCGCCACAGGTGCAGGCCGAGTTGTTCGCGGCGTGTCTGGCGACGTAGGCCCTAGGTCCAATACTCATTCGGCGTTCTCGTTTTGACAGCATCCGCTGCGGTGATAATTTCCCGCCGCACATGACTACCAAAAAACACTTCATACTATCGTTAGCATGGTTGGGCTTTGCAAGCATCGCGCCAGCCGCAGGGGAAGACAGCCAAGCCTCGTCCCAGGGCCAGGAGGCCAGCGCCGCGAAGAGCGACAATGCCTCGTCCCAGGGCCAGGACGCCAGCGCCGCGAAAAGCGACAATGCCTCGTCCCAAGGCCAGGATGCCAGCGCCGCGAAAAGCGACAATGCCTCGTCCCAAGGCCAGGATGCCAGCGCCGCGAAAAGCGACAACGCCTCGTCCCAAGGCCAGGATGCCAGCGCCGCGAAGAGCGATAACTCAAACAACGAGTCGGCCTCGCAAGCGAGCCCTATCCAATCTGCAGCCCGCCCGTACAAATTGAGCATCGACGCGCCGGTGCAGCTTGCCGGATCGGATGCTGCGGCCAAGGCGTTCCAAGCCAGCGTGCTGCCCGGGATGATCGCGATGGAGCAGAAGCTGCTGCCGGAGTACAGGTCTGAATCGCCGCAGTATCTGTCGTCTATCTCGTTTGACCCGTCCAAGCTGGTGCTCAGTGCTGATAGCAGCGCGCGGGTGTATTTCCTCGGTGAGGGAGCCGGCTATCAGAACACCCTGGGCATTTCCACCACCAACGCCGGCCCGACGAGTCCGGGTGCTGCCTTGATTTTTCCCAATGCCTCCAGCTCGGTGGGTTTCGGCGGCGGTGGCACGGCTCTCCGCTCCGCTGGCGAACCCTTGCTCGCCGGTGACTTCGTCGATCTGGGAACCCTCAAAGCCGGTACCGCCCTTGACTTTTTCCTCATCGCCAATGGTGCCGTTGGCGGCAGCGATTTTGTTTCCACCAACCAGAGTCTCAACAAGGACGGCATCGTTCACGCTGTCGCCATGTCGACGCCGGGATCGCCTTATCTGATTATCAGCTTCGAAGACATGGTAGGCGGCGGTGATCATGACTACAACGATGTGTACTTTGCATTGGCTCTCGGCAACACCAATGTCGCTCATCTGATCGGTCTGGGTGCTCCCGAACCGTCGCTGGCGCTCGGTGCCCTGATGGCGGGCGGTGCCCTGTGTGGGTTCGGCCGCCGCCGCCGGGCCTGAGCCAGGTGCCGGACATTGGGGGTTGCATCGCTAACAAAGTTTTTTGGGTCCCATGCGTTGCAGCCCCCCTCTGGCGAAATTTCGAGGTCAGCCGTGCAGCCCGCCCCGCGAATCTTACGTAGGCCCTTGGTCCAATGCCTGCCCGTCGTTCTTATTTTGACAGCGTCCGAACCAGCGCTAAAATACACCAGCCCATGATTCTTAAAAAGCACGTCGTTCTGTCATTTTCCTTGTTGGCCGTTGCGAGTCTCGCCCCGGCCCAAGACGCGAGTCAAGTGAGCCCGGTCCAATCCGCTGCCCGTCCGTACAACCTGAGCATTGACGGACTGGTTCAAATTGCGGGATCGGACGCTGCTGCAGCAGCCTTCCAAGCCAACGTGCTGCCGGGAATGCTGGCGGCGGAGACCAAGTTGCTGCCCGAGTATAAATCGCATACGCCGCAGAATCTGGCCACCTTCTCGCTAGACCCGTCCAAGCTGGTGCTTAGCGTCGATACCATCGGGCGGGCGTATTTCCTCGGTGAGGGGGCGGCCTACCAGAACACTCTTGGCATCTCGACCACGGATCTGGGCCCCGCCAGTGCGGGAGCCACCTTGATCTTTCCCAACGCCTCAAATCCCCTGGCACTCGGGGGTAGCGGCAAAGCAATCCGCACTCCCACCGATCCTTTGTTGCCCGGCGACTTCGTGGATTTGGGCGCTCTTAAAGCTGGCACCGCGCTGGACTTTTTCCTCATCGCCTTCGGTGCCACCGGCGGCACCAATTTCGTTTCCACCAATCTGAGTCTCAACAAGGACGGCCTCATCCACGCGGTCGCCATGGCGACCCCGGGTTCGCCCTACCTTGTCATCAGCTTTGAAGACACGATTGGCGGCGGAGACCGCGACTACAATGATGTGTTCTTCGCCGTGGATATCGGCAAAGCCAACGTCGCTCATCTGATGGGTCTGGGCGCTCCCGAACCGTCGCTGGCACTCGGGGCCCTGATGGCGGGCGGAGCCCTGTGTGGGTTCGGCCGCCGCCGCCGGGCCTGAGCCAGGTGCCGGACATTGGGGGTTGCATCGCTAACAAAGATTTTTGGTCCCATGCGTTGCAGACCGCCTCTGGCGTGATTTCGAGGTCAGTCGTGCAGCCCGCCCCGCGAATCTTACGTAGGCCCTTGGTCCAATACCCATCCATCGTTCTTATTTTGACAGCGTCCGATCCAGCGCTAAAACAGGCGCGCCCATGATTCTTAAAAAGCACGTCGTTCTGTCATTTTCCTGGTTGGCCGTTGCCAGTCTCGCCCCGGCCCAAGACGCGAGTCAAGTGAGCCCGGTCCAATCCGCTGCCCGTCCGTACAACCTGAGCATTGTTGCTCCCGTGCAGATTGCCGGATCGGATGCTGCGGCCGCAGCCTTTCAAGCCAACGTGCTGCCGGGGATGGTGACGGCAGAGAGCAAGCTGTTGCCCGCATTCATAGCTCATTCGGCGCAGAATTCGACCATTGTCTCGCTGGACCCGTCCAAGCTGGTGCTCAGCGCTGATGCCATCGGGCGGGCGTATTTCCTCGGTGAGAGTGCTGGCTACGAGAACTCCCTCGGCATTTCGACCACGGATCTGGGCCCGGCCAGTCCCGGTGCCGCCTTGATCTTTCCCAACGCCTCAGATCCCTTGGCGCTTGGGGGTAGCGGCAAAGCACTCCGCACGGCCACGGATCCCTTACTGCCCGGCGACTTCGTGGATCTGGGTAAACTCAAGGCTGGCACCGCTCTCGACTTCTTCCTCGTGGCCTACGGTGCCACCGGCGGCACTAATTTCGTTTCCACCAATCAGAGTCTCAACAAGGACGGCCTCGTCCACGCAATCGCCATGGCGACCCCGGGTTCGCCCTATCTTGTCATCAGCTTCGAAGACCAGATTGGCGGCGGGGACCGCGACTACAACGATGTGTTCTTCGCCGTGGATATCGGCAAAGCCAACGTCGCTCATTTGCTGGGCCTCGGCGCTCCCGAGCCGTCGCTGGCACTCGGTGCCCTGATGGCGGGCGGTGCTTTGTGCGGGTTCGGCCGCCGCCGCCGCCGGGCCTGAGGAATTTATTGTCAGGAATATTATTGGACCTCGCAGGGGAGCAAAGCTAAGTAAGTGGCATGCCAAGGTCCTTCAAGAGGGTATGCATCGGCTCTCTAGCCACCCTTGCAGGTCTGGCGCTATGTCTCGGGCTGTGGCGCAAAGCGGTCGTTGCAAAGCGGACTGGCCTGGCCGTCGCAGCCATCGAAAATGGCGTGGCGACCGCCGATTTTGTGGCCGCCAGAGCTGCGTTGTCAGGTCTGGCCGACCTTGGGATTCGCAGCGCCATGGAGCGTCAGATCCGTTTGGGGGAACTCAAGAGCGCGCTGGCCACCCGCGACACCGGCCTGATGCGGCTGGCCCTCGGGACTGATGCCGCCTCCTGGATGGATGGGAAGTTGCGTGAGGCGGCCGATTTGGAATTGGCGCGCGAGGCGATGCAAGGCCACGATGACAGGAGTTACCAGGAGTTTGTTGAGCGCTGGAAATCCGGGACTTCCGAGGGCGGCCAGTGGCTGCTATTGGAGGCCGACCGCTTGCTGGTGCGGAAATTGCCGGATGAGGCGCGCGCGTTGCTCCAGGGTGCCCGGCTGAGTGGGGCGGAAGACGCGCAGCGCCTCGCCCGTTTGGCACTGCTGGAAGCCAAGGAGCCGTGGAAGGCGATACGCACGCTTGACGAGGGGCTCAAGGCTGACCCTAGGAATGCGGACATCCTGTCGTTTCGAGCACAGATTGAGGAAGCTGCGGGGAGGCTCGACGAGGCGCGGCTTGACTACGTTGCGGCGGTGCTTTGCGCCGGCAAGAACCCGCTGCACCGCGATCAACTGGCGAATTTCTATCTGCGGGGAGGCAATCTTCCGGCGGCTGCTGAGACTTGGCGCGAGGCCGCAGCGGAGAGTTCCCTCGGGGTCTATGCGCTGAAAAGCTGGTTCTGGTCGCGGGTGGCCGGTGTGCACCTGAGCCAGGCGCTGCCGGTCTGCCGACAGCAAGGCTGGCGCGAGCTGATTGCCACCTTGGCCACCACCCCGGACGACGTGTTTTGGACGAGTGCCCTGGAGGCCGAACTGGGCAGGATTCGGGGCGGCAGCGCGCGTCCGGAAGTGCTGTGGCTGCGGGTGCTGGAGGCGCTGCGCGGGCAAGACGCGGTCGCCGCGCGCAAGCAACTGGAAGCCGGATTCCCCTCTGCGGCCGAAGCTCTGTGGCCCGGCCTCGCGCTGCGCTTGCTGACACATTTGGCAGCTCGTGCCGGCCAGGACCCGCGCTTGCCCCTGGCCGGCCACGATCTGCCTGCGGTGCCCGACAATGCCCATCCTTTCGTCGTCGAGTTTACCGGTTGGGCCAAGCGCACGGCGGGTGCCAGGAGCGACAAACAGATGGCGGAGTGGCTCGCCAGTCCCAGCGCGCCGGTGGGCATCTTGTTTGCCTCCGGCTGGGCCGGGGCCGCGCTCATCGTCGGCCACGGGGAGAAATTGGTGGTGGAGTCCGATGCGCCGGAGTGGTTTGCCTACGGTTACGCCCGCTCGCTGTTGCAGCGGGATGGCAAGGAGCCCGCGCGTCGCTGGCTGGCCGCGCAACCCACGCGCAGCAGCGCTGCTGAACTGCTGTTTGGCGAGTTGCTGCTCACCTCCGGAGCCGTGGACCAAGGCCTGGCCAGCTTGCAAAAAATCGCCGCCGGCGATTCTCCCCACGCCAGCCGCGCCGCATGGACGCTGGCGCTGGCGGAACTCGACCGCGGCAACTCCGCCAAGGCCCGCCAAATCACCCAGGCCAGCCCGGCTCTCGCCGCCAGCGTGCAGGGCAAGGAACTGCTGGCCCGCATCGCCCTGGCCGAAGGCAAGCGGGCAGAAACCGTCCATATCTATCAGGAACTCGGCGAGCAATCGGCCGACGCCATGATTTTCCTGTCCAAGGAAGCATTTGCTGCCGGGGATTTTGAACAGGCGCGGAAATGGACGATTCTATTGGCGCGAAAATTTCCCGAGCAACCGGAGTTCCGCCAAAACTTCATCGCCATCGACGCTGCCGAAAAAGCCAAAAAGCCATGAACGGCCGACCTCAGATGTGGCTCGCCGGCGGCGGCCTTGTGCTGGCTGCTGTAGCCATCTGGGCGCGCGATTTGCGCTGGCTGGCGGCCCCGGCGGACACCCTGCCGCTGGCGCTGGGGCTGCCACTGGCATATTTCCTGGGTCGGCCGTGGCATCCCCGCGAGGCTGGCGTGGCGGACAAGCAAGGTTGGCTGGGGGCCCTTGGAGCGGCGGGTTTCGCCTGCGGTTGGATCATCGACAGCCTCACCGTGCTGGCCTTCAGTTGGAGTTTTCTGGCGTTGCTGTGGGCGCGGCACGGGTTTGTCAGGCAGCCCGGGCGCGCTCGCCTGGCATGGCTGCTGCTGCTATCCTTCCCGTGGCTGGTCATCGAGTGGCAAGCCATCGGCTGGGCTTTCCGGCTGTCCTCGGCGAGTGTGGCCGGGCAGCTCTTCGGCCTGCTGCAAATGCCCACCCGCTGCGATGGCACCCACCTTGAGATCATGGGGGTGCCGGTCGAGATTGAAGCGTCCTGCGCCGGGTGGAACCTGTTGCAGCTCACGTTGTTCACCGGGGTGGCATTCGGCGCCTACGAAATCCGTTCCGCCCGCCGCTTCGCCTTGTTGCTGGGCCTGTTGCCCGCCCTCGCTTGGCTTGCCAACCTGCTGCGCATCGTTATTCTCGCGGGCGTGGCGCTTACGTTCGACGCGCAAGTGGCCAGCGGGGTTGTGCACGGTCTTACCGGCCTGGTCATTCTCGCGGCCGTCCTTGCCATGACCAAGGCGCTTTGCTATTTTCTCACCTCCCCGCAGAAACCCACATGACGTCCGTTCCACCCACCCGCAACGCGCAGCATGGCATGGCCCTGCCGCTGACCGTGCTCGCCCTCACCGCGTGGCAGGCGCTGCCCACGCTCGCCGCCGCCTGGCACAATGATTTGTATGCCCGCGGTGCCGCGCTGGCCGGGGTCATTTGGCTCGCCCCTCAAGGCTGGTGGTGGTTCAAGCAGCGTCATTGTCCGGCCCCGCCCAATTTGACTTGGTTGGCCGTTGCCTTGGTGCTTTGCGCCACCGGGACAGTGACCGAGCTGCGGGTATGCGAGCACCTGGCTTTGGCAACCGCGTTTGCCGGTGCCTTCGGCTGGCGCTTCGTCGGTTTTGTCACCACCGCGACTGCTCTCGCCTGGTTGCCTGCCAGCGGTTGGTTTCTGAGTCACTGGACCACTGCGGGACTGGTCGGTTGGGAGCGTCCCGTTCTGGCCTCCAGCCTGGCGTTGTTCCTGCTGGTTCGCGGCCGCTTCACCCACCCAGCCACCCAGCCCACGCCATGAAACGACCCATCCTCTGGGGCGCGCTCATCCTCACCGCCCTCATTATCCTTGTCTGGCCGTACCTGCCGATTCCCTCCGCCGCCGGCCGGTTGGCTGCCATTCCGACCGCCAGCGCGGATTTCCACTCCACCCCGATGGAGCTTAGCGCCGCCGACCGTGCCTTTCTCGGCAAGGCCCAGGCCGTCGAATACCTCATTGAAATGCGCGGAGGCGGCCGTGTGATCCTCACCGTCACTGATGGCACCAATAATCGCCACGCCGTGCATGATCCAAGCTATTGCTTTGCCGGCGCGGGCTGGAAGGTCCAAACCCAGAACACCGTCAAGGTCCCCTCTGGAGACGCCACTTGGGTGGCCCTCGCCAAAGACGCCACCACCGCCCAAGCCCTCTGGTTCTTTGACGACGGCAAGCATCAATTTGCCTCCCCGCTTGAGTATTGGCTGGCAACCAGTATGCGTCGCGCCACTCTGGGGCGCAGCGGTGCCGAGCCCGTTCTGGTCAGCCTCCGGAGCCTGCCGGGCGAACCGGTCAACTGGGACCGGGTGCGCCAAATCCTGCTGCCCGCCCTTGGCTTTCACTAGACCGCCCGCGCCCACTCCCACTCATGGACTTTTGCCTATTTTTGACTGGATTGTTGTTGTTGGCGGCAGCGGCGAGCTGCGCGTTGTTTTTCCGTGGGCAACGCCAGTTTGCGCGTTGGTTGCTGCTGGCGATCGCCCTCACCGCCCTCAGCCTCAAGGTTTGGTATGGCATCGTGGCCTTCGCCCTCAATGCAGGAGCGTCGGCGGATTACATCCATGCGCTGCTCGCCGCAGTGTATGCCGCCTCGTTGCTGGGGTTCTGCCTCTCCCCCGGCCGCACGTTCGGGCGCTCGGGCGGGATCGGCCACTGGGCGGCCATGGCCGCGCTCGCGGCGGTGGTTTTTTGCGCCGGTTTCAGCAATCCCAGTTCCCTCGGCTTCGTTATCCCAATGCTTGCCGTGAGCTTGGCCGGCGGCTGGCAGTTGGCCGTCTTCCACGGTTCTCTCACGGGCAAGCACAGCGTCATCCGCCGCATTCTCAGCGCACTGCTGCTCACCGCCATCGCGGCGGTGTGCTTGCTGCCGGATGCCGTGAAAATCTGTTACGATGTGGCCGGCCAGGGGCGCCAGCAGGAGCGCGTCGCCTACCTCACCGCGCTGGGATACGGGACGGTTTGCAGTCTGGTCTTTTGTTGGATGCAATGGTCCACCATCTATCAGGCGAGCCGGGGCCGCTTCGCCGCTGCGGTGGCACACCGCCGCCGCATCGGCACGGTGGTCATTCTTGCGGCGGCGGCGGTTCTCTGCGGCGGCGGCGCGTGGCTCGCCCATTGGCTCGGAACCCAGGCATACGGGGAACGCACTTCCACCCTCATCAGCGCCCTCACTCTTGGTGCCAACAATCTCGATGCCAGCCAGATCGCGCAAATCCGGGGGCTGCCGGAGGAAGTTGCCAGCCCCACCTATGCCTCCCTGCATGCCAAACTCGGCCAAGTGCGCGACGCGCTGCCCGGGGTGCGATTTACGTATCTGCTCGGCATGCGCGGCGAGCGCTTGGTGTTTCTGATCGACGCGGAAGATCCGGAGAAAACGGCCACATTTTCCCCGCCCGGCGAGCCGGTCAAAGACTATCCGGAGAGATGGGGGCCGGAACTCGCCGGGGCTGCCACTTTCAACGGCCCAGACCGCGATGAATGGGGCGTGTGGTTCGCGGCGTGTGTGCCAATCCGCGACCACGATGGCAAGGTTGCTGGCTTGTTGGGGATCGACTATCCCGCCGCCAAGTGGCTGCAAGTGCTCGCTTCGCGGCGGCTGGCGGCGATGATCGTGACCTTTTCGGTGGCCTTGCTGCTCATTTCCCTGCTCGGATTTTACCTGGTGTCAAAAGAAGCGGAGCAAGACCTGCTGCGCAGCCGCGCCGAGGCGAACCGCCTGGCGCTGGTGGCCAAGCGCACGGACAACGCCGTGGTCATCACCGATGCGGAGGGCTGCATCGAGTGGGTCAACGAAGGGTTCACCAAGATCTCCGGCTACAGCAAGGATGAGGTCATCGGCAAGACCCCGGGCGGTATGCTCCAGCACGCGGATTGCAACCCGGCAGAGCGCAGCCGGCTGCGGGAATGCCTGCGCAGCGGCAGCGGCTTCGAGACCGAACTCACCAACTACCACAAAAGCGGCCATCCCTACATCATTCACATCGAGTGCCAGCCGCTGGTGGACAAGCTCGGCACGCTCACCGGCTTCATGGCCATCGAGCGCGATGTCACCCAGGCGCGCCGATCCAGCAACCTGCTGGAAGCCGTGGCGCTCACCAGCACCACGCTGCTGGCCAACCGTCTCGAGCCCACCGCGTGGGGCAACATTCTCGCGGCGCTGGGCTCCGCCGCCAACGTGGATCGATGCTATATCTTCCAAGTTCATCCGCACCCGGTGCTCGGCACCCCTGCCGTGAGCCAGGCCGCGGAATGGAATTCCGGCACCGCCACCCCTCAAATCCATAACCCCCAACTCCAGAACTTCTCGCTGCATGAGAACGGCTACGGCCGCTGGCTGCCCGAATTGCTCGCCGGCCACGTCATCAGCGGCAGCGTGCGGGATTTCCCGGCAGAAGAACAACCGATGCTCATCGCCCAGGAAATCCGCTCGCTGGTGGTCGTGCCGATTTTCGCCGGCGAGCGCCTCGCCGGCTTCATGGGCTTCGACGCTTGTCACGAGGACCGGGTGTGGGAATCCTGGGAGATTTCCATCTTGCGCTCCGCCGCCGCCAATATCGGCTTGCGCCAGATCGTCCAAAACGAGGCCGACGACCTCCGGCTCGCCCGCGATGAAGCCCACCACGCCGCCATCGCCGCCGAAACGGCCAACCGCGCCAAGAGTACCTTTCTGGCCACCATGAGCCATGAAATCCGCACCCCGCTCAACGCGGTCATCGGCATGGCTTCGCTGCTCGAAACCACCGTCCTCGACATTCAGCAACGCGAATTTGCCGACACCATCCTCAGTTCGAGTAATTTCCTGCTCGAGCTCATCACTGACATCCTCGACTACTCCCGCATCGAGAGCGGTAATCTCGAGCTCGCGGTGGAACCCTTCGCGCTGTGCGACCTTTGTAGCGAGGCGTTCGACATCGTGCGGCCGGGGGCCAGGAGTAAACCGCTCCAGCTGGTCTGGCAGCTCGCCCCGCAACTCCCGGACCAAATCGAGGGGGATCGGGCCCGCATCCGGCAAATCCTCGTCAATCTGCTGAGTAATGCCGTCAAATTCACCGCCCGCGGCGTCATTCTCTTGGTGGTCGATGGCCACCCGAGCGGCGCTGATCACTGGCAGCTTACCTTCAAAGTCATCGATTCGGGCATTGGTATTGCCCCGGATGCCATCGCCCGCCTGTTCATCCCCTTCGTTCAGGCCGACTCATCGACCACCCGTCGCTTCGGCGGTTCGGGCCTGGGCTTGGCCATCAGTAAGCGTTTTGCCGAGGTCATGGGTGGCGACATCACCATCCAGAGCGTGCAAGGCGAGGGCTCCACGTTCATCGTTTCGCTTGTCCTCAAGAGCGCTGCTCAAATTGCTCCTCCCGCAGCCGCCGTCGCCACCCGGCCGAGCGAGGCTGCCACCGGGCACTTTGCCAAGCTGCGGATCCTCGTCGCGGAGGATAATCTTAACAATCAAAAGGTCATTTGCCTGCACCTTCAACGCTTCGGCATCACTGCGGACCTCGTCGCCGATGGCCTGCAGGCGGTTGTCGCCGCGAGCGCCACCAACTACGACATCATCTTCCTAGACCTGCACATGCCGGTTATGGATGGCCATGAAGCCTGCCGCAATATCCGCGCCTTGGACCGCGCCCACCGGCCATGCATCATCGCTCTAACGGCCAATGCGTTTCAGGACGATCGCGACGCCGCCGCCGCTGCG
Organism: Akkermansiaceae bacterium; assembly: GCA_903908495.1. Taxonomy (GTDB): domain Bacteria; phylum Verrucomicrobiota; class Verrucomicrobiia; order Verrucomicrobiales; family Akkermansiaceae; genus Luteolibacter. Next base: position 20,828 of record CAIVSK010000221.1, on the reverse strand, counting down.
GGCATGGATGAGTATCTCGCCAAGCCGATTACCACGGCGCGCCTGCGCAGCATGCTGGACAAGGTCATGGGGCTCCTGCAGCACCCGGTCGAACCCATCACCCAACACCCTGTGAGGGATGCTGATTTGGCGAATCTGGCCGCCGCATCCGCATTCATCGACCGGGCCCAACTCGATACGTTCATTGATATCGGCTGCGCCGGGTATTTCGACGTGCTCGGTGACCTGATCCGGGAGGTGCCCATCTATCTGGAAAACATGCGCGACCACATCCATGAGGGCAATGAATCCGCCCTCAAGCACCGCCTCCACTCACTGCGGGGCATTCTCTCGTGTTTCGGCTGTGTTGCCATCACCGTCCGCCTCGCCAGCTTGGAAGCAAGCTCCAGCATCCCCGCCGAGCAGGCCGTCGTGCTCCATGTGGAACTGCTCGACCTGTGGACAAAAAGCCTCAGTGCCATCAGGGAGTGGGAGAAATCCGTGCCCGCTTTCAGCGCTTACGCCGCGCAATTCCAGCCATCCTGACCCAGCCCGGCCGAGGCGAGAGTCATGGGGAAATCCAATCAGAATGCGTTAAACTGAACGTATTGGCTGAGCCGGTTGTGCCGCAGCCCGTCAGAGAACCTGTCGGCAACCACGGGTGGGTCGTTTTACCTGCGTGTTTTACGATATTGTATTGGATTTTTACGGATTCACCCATATTTTCGTGTGGGGCGGGCCACCAAGATCAACAGAGGTGACCCCCTCTAGACCCGGCGGGACGATGCTGAGCCCGCGCCACGCCTTCCTCCAGTCTCATGCAATCGTTCCCCCTCAAGTCCAAGAACGGGCCGGCGTTGCTGTTGCTGCTTGGTATTTTGCTTGCAGGAGGGGTGCTGATTTGGCGCACGGTATTGCAGGCCGACAACGCCATGCGCGTTGATTTGCTGCAACAAACGCAATTGTTGGCGCAGACGCTTGACCCCGAGCGCATCGAAAGGCTCAGCGCCACCGCCGCCGACTTGGAAAACCCCGAGTACCTCCGCCTCAAGGAGCAACTTGCCGCCACTCAAGCGGCCATCCCGCTCTGCCGGTTTCTTTACCTCATGGGCAGCAAGCCCGATGGCGAGTTGTTCTTCCTCGTCGATAGCGAGGATCCCAGCTCCAAGGACTATTCCCCGCCGGGGCAGATCTATGAGGAGGCACCGGCGTCTTATCACCGTGTTTTTGCCACCCACGAAGCCGCCACCGAAGGCCCCTGTGCCGATCGCTGGGGCACTTGGGTCACCGGCCTGGTTCCGCTCAATAGCGCACAGAGCGCCGGTTCCCACATGGTGCGCCGCGCCAAGACCCAAGCTGCGGACTTTCCCACAGGCAGCGACTCGACCCTTGCGGTGCTGGGCATGGACATCGATGCCCGCGAGTGGAACCGGATGCTGGTGCGTGCCGCGCTGCCGCCCGCACTGCTCACCTTGATGCTGGCGGTGATTCTGACCCTCGGCGTCATGCTCGGGGGCCCCAATATTAGCGGTACTTGTGCGCGGCCGCGATGGCGGCGCCACCTCTTGCTGGGCTTGGCTGTCACCGTGGGCCTGGTGGTGACCCTGTTCGCCACTTGGGTGGCCCACCAACGTGAGACCCGCGACCGCAATCTGGCGTTTGCGCAATTGGCCGCCAGTCGGACCGGTGCGATTACCGAAATCCTGCAGGACCTCCGCCGCACCGAATTGGAAAGCCTGGCTCGCTTTTGCGAAAATAGCCATGATCTGACGCTAGGGGAGTTTGAGCACTTCACCGACTATCTGGCGAGCAATCCGCAGGTCCAGGCGTGGGAGTGGATTCCGGCTGTTGCCGCCGCCGACGTGGCCCAGTTCGAAGCTCTCGCGCGGGCCAAAGGATTGCCGGACTACGCCATTTGGCAAGCCGACGCGCAGGGAAAGCGCCAGCCTGCAAGCGGCCGCGAAACGTACTATCCGATCTTTCAGGTGGCACCCATGCTCGGCAATGAACCCGCCGTAGGCTTCGATATCGGCTCTGATCCGGTGCGCCGTCAGGCGCTGGAGGCGGCGGCACGCGGCGGCTTGGCCATCGCCAGTGGTGCCGTCACCTTGAAGCAGGATAGCGGCCACGAGAGGGGCGTGGTGATTTATCGGCCTGTTTATGCCGATGCGGCCTCGGCGCAATTGAGCGGCTTCGCAGTGGCGGTGTTGCGGATGAACACGCTCCTGAAGGGCAGCTTGCCGGACAGCCCGGCCCTGCTGCAACTCTCGCTCTTGCACAAAGGGGCGGAACCCGAACTGCTTGCCACCGACTGGAGTGGGGGCAGTCCGCCGCCCTCGACCATCGCGCTGATGCGGCCGGTGTTTGCCTTTGGCAAGGTTTTTGCGGTGACCGCCCTTGCGGGGCCGGAATTTCTCCGTTTGCACCCGACGCGGTTTGCGTGGTTGGCCGCCCTGACCGGGCTGCTGCTCACCACCACCGGAGCCATGGTCATTGGCGCGCTGCAGCGGCGGCGCGAGTCACTCGAGCGCTTGGTTGCCGAGCGCAGCAGTGCACTGTGGGAGAACGAGGAGATGCAACGCGTCATGCTTGCCAACCTGCCCGCTGGAGTGGTCATCGTCGATCCGCTCACGCGGGTGATCGAGTTGGTCAATGAATATGCCTGCACCCTGTTTGGTGCCCCGGCGGATCATCTGATCGGGCATCGCTGCCACGCGATGTTGTGCCCGGCCAACGAAGCGACTTGTCCGGTGTGCGATTTGGGCAATACCGTGGACAACTCCGAACGGGAAATGTTGCGGGTCGACGGTAGCCGCCTGCCCATTCTTAAAACCGTCAAACGCATCCAAATCCGGGGTCGGGAAAAATTGCTGGAATGCTTCGTGGACCTGTCCGAGCGCAAGCAGGCGGAAGCCGTCTTGCTGGAAACCAACTGCCAACTTGAAGCCGCCACCACCCGCGCCAATCAACTCGCCGCGAAGGCTGATCTGGCCAACAACGCCAAGAGCGAGTTCTTGGCCAACATGAGTCACGAAATCCGCACCCCTATGAACGGGGTCATCGGGATGACCAGTTTGCTCTTGGATACAGAGCTCTCCGAGCAGCAGCGCCGCTACGCCCAAACCGTCCACACCAGCGGTGAAGCCCTCCTTACCCTTATCAACGACATTTTGGATTTCTCCAAGATCGAGGCCGGCAAGCTCGATCTGGAACTCCTCGACTTCGAGCTGGCGACGTTGCTGGACGATGTCACCGAACTGCTGGTCCAGCGCGCATCCAGCAAGGGCCTTGAATTCACCTGCACCATCGCGCCAGACGTGCCGGCGTGCCTGCGCGGCGATCCGAACCGCTTGCGGCAGGTGCTGCTCAATCTGGTCACCAATGCCATCAAGTTCACCCAGTATGGCGAGGTGGCGGTGCGCGCCAGCGTGGTTGCCACGAGTGCCACATCCGTGGTCATGCGCTTTGCGGTGCGCGATACGGGCATCGGCATCCCTTTGGACAAGCAGGCGTTGCTGTTTGGTAAATTCAGCCAGATGGACGCTTCCACGACCCGTCATTACGGCGGCACCGGCCTCGGCCTGGCCATCTCGAAACAACTCGTCGGGCTCATGGGTGGGGAGATCGGCGTGGTCAGCGATGTCGGCCACGGCTCGGAGTTTTGGTTCACCATCTGCTTTGTCCCGTGTGCCGCCGGGGTGGCGGTCACGCCGAATCAGCTTCGCGGTTCGGCGCTCGACCGCCCAGTGCTCCAGTCGTCGGTGCCGCCGCCGCCGTCAGGCCTGCGATCACGCCCGTCCGAGCTTCGGATCCTGCTGGCCGAGGACAATCTCATCAATCAAAAGGTGGCCTTGGGGTATTTGGAAAAAATGGGCCTGGAGGTGGATGTGGTGACCACTGGCGCGGATGTCATCGCTGCCCTCGCCGCCCGTATCTATGATTTGGTCCTGATGGATATCCAGATGCCGGAAATGGATGGTCTGGAGGCCACGCGCTTGATTCGCGGGATGGCTTCGGAGGGCTTCAATTCTCAGCTGCCGATCATCGCCATGACGGCCAATGCGATGCGCGGCGATCAGGAGATTTGTCTCGCGGCGGGCATGAGTGATTACCTGTCCAAGCCGGTGAATTCCATGGCATTGACGCTCATGCTGGACCAGTGGCTGCCGCAGCGCACGCGGCGCGAAACTGCCGAAGACGAACTTTAGGCGAGCTTGCATGGCTCGCGATGCCAATTCCGCCGGAGTCAGGCCCCTGCGATGCGCCAGATGGCGTAGCCGGCCGCAGCTACCAGCGCGCCCAGTGCGAGGGTGCCGGCAAGGCGGTCGGTGAGGGTGGAGTCGGGTCGCCTGAATGAAGCACTCTTGGGAAATACGATGGCGGCATAGGTCATGCCGGCGAGCAGGCCGCCGAGGTGGGCGGCGTTATCGATGAAGCGGTAGCCGAGCAGGCCGATGAAGGCGGTGAGCAGGACCCCGGCCATGAGGCGGCGTCTGGCGGAGCGCGGTGCGAGTTTGCCGTGGAGGGTTTCAAACACGATCAGGAAACCGAGCCAACCCATCAGGCCGCCGGAAGCCCCTACCGAGGTGGCGCTGAGGTAAGTCGCAGAGGCCTCGCCACCCACCGTTGCGGCAAACAGAAATACCAGAACCAAGTGCGGCCAGCGTGCGAAAACCTCGAGGCGCTTGCCGAGGTAGGCCAGAGCGGCCATGTTCATCAGGAAATGCACGATGTTGCCGTGCAGGAACGGCGCGGTGAACAGGCGCCACCACTCACCCTGCAGATAGTCGTGCTTGACCAGTCCGGCCGCCGCCACGGAGTCGCCAGGCAGCCATTGTGCGACAAACACCAGACTCATCAGGGCCAATAGGAACTTCGTCGTTGGCGCGGACTGAAGTTCCAACCACGTTTCAAAGCGGAGGGCGGGGACGCGCTCGGCGGTGCCCGTCACATTCCAGGTTCCGAGTTCGGCCCGCCGCTTGCGCGCCTGATACCAAGGAATGAATCCAAACATCACGAACAGCAACAGCGCCAAGCCCAACGTCGTCGAGCCCAGCACCGCGCGCGTCGCCAGTGAGGCTCGTTGCCGCCACTCCACCACCTGCCCGGCGTGGGCGGCCGCCTTGGTGATTTGATCCATCGCGGTGTAAAACGCATGCACGGCGAAACCCGCCAGCAAAATCCCAAACCAGCGCAATCGCCCACCCGCTGCCGCCAGATCATCCCGCGTCCATCGCTCACGCGCCACGGCCATCGCCTCGTGCAGGCCGATAACCTCCTCGGGCAGGCACATCCGGGCATCTTGCGGCGTCCACACCAATAGAATCGCCGACTGCCGGTCATCCCGCACATCGGCGGCCAGCGCTTCGAGCGAAGCGCAGGGGTGCGGCCGCCGCTTCACATCCAGCCACCCCCAGCCATGCGGGGCTGGGGCAAATGCCTCCGTACGTGCCCACACCGGGGACTCGGTAATCTCAACTGCGGCTTGCGTCACGTTGTGGTAGCGGCGTCATGCATCAAATTTTTCCAACAAATCGCGGTGGCCCTGGGTTGGGCGTTCCGACCCATACTGCTTCCTTAGCGCGCTCTGATCGGAAGACAGCGCGTCCCGCCTGTGAGGGAAGACAGCGCTTCCCGCCTGTCTGCGCTTGAGACGACAGGCTGGAAGCCCGTCGTCCATGACAGGCAAGATGCCTATCCTCCGACGTCAGAAAGTCCGAAGCTCGAGCGGAAAAACCATCCTACGGAGGCGTCACCGGCGCGGATTCCGGCGCGGCCGGCGCTGGCTCCGGTGCTGGAGCAGGCACCACCGGGGTGACGGGGGCCTCTGGAGTGGCGGGAGTGACTGGCGGCGCGGGTTCCGGCGTGACTGGTGCGTCAGGCGTCACCGGTGCGTCCGGCGTCACCGGAGCCACTGGCACTACTGGAGGCACGACCACGGGAGTGGTGGCTTTTTCGGCGGTGGGCTGCGGTTTGATTTCGCGGGTGAGGCCCTTTTGCTTGTTCTGGTGGCCGATGAGGATCGCCAGGGCAAGGCTGAGAATGAAGAACATGGACCCCAGGTAGACGGTGCCGCGCTGCAGCACATTGGTGGTGCGCGCGCCAAACACCTGATCCGTCACGCTGGCTCCAAACGCCGCGCCAAGACCTTCTTGTTTTGGCCGCTGCATCAGAATGAGCAGGACCATCAAGAGGCAGACAAGGACGAAGACCACCAACAAGAGGTTGATGATGATGGGGAGCCATTCAATTGCAGCTAGAATCATGGGGCGGCGAACCTAGGCGGCATTTGGCGGCTTGTAAAGCAGGGACTTTGGGGAAATGTGCGGGCAAGTCGGCAATTGCCGCCGTTTGGCGCTTGCTCCGGCGTCGCGTCCCGGCACATGGTCGCGCCAGCCGATGAAAGAATTGCTTGCGGAACTCGAACGCTGGGGATCGGATGTGATCTTTGGGCGCGCCAAGGGCTTCCGCGCCGCGATGACGCGCCTGCTGATGCGCACTCTTTCCGGAGTCTACCGCCTGGTCGTCCAAACCCGCCTGTGGTTGTTCCGCGATGGCTGGATTGCTCAGCACCACCTCGGTACCCTCGTCGTTTCCATCGGCAACGTCACCGTCGGCGGTACCGGCAAAACCCCAGTCGTCGAATTGTTGGCCCGCTCGCTGCGCGATCGCGGCCGCCGCGTCGCCATCCTCTCCCGCGGCTACAAAAGCCGCAAGCTCGACAGTCCCCAGCGCTGGACCGGAGCCAACGGCCGCCCGCTACCCGCCGAGGACATGCCCAAAATCGTTTCCACCGGCAGTAAATTGCTGCTCGACTCGAAGTACGCCGGCGATGAGCCATACATGCTGGCCCGCAATCTCGACGGGGTGGCCGTCATCGTCGACAAGGACCGCGTCAAGGGCGGCCGCTTCGCCGTGAGCCAACTCGGGGCCGACACGCTGCTGCTCGACGACGGCATGCAATACCTGCGCCTTGCCCACGCCATCGACATTGTGCTGGTGGATGCCCGCGAGCCGTTTGGGACCGAGGCCTTGCTGCCGCGCGGCACCCTCCGAGAGCCGCCCCGCAACCTCTGCCGCGCCAGCTATATCCTGATCACCAAGTGCGATGGCGGCTCCAATCAAACGCTGGTCTCGCGCTTGCGCCGATACAACCGCACCGCCGCGATCATCGAGTGCACCCACGGCCCGATCCATCTCGAGAACCTCTTCACCGGCGAGCGCCAGCCCCTCGAGTTCCTTGCCGATAAGTGGGTGGCTGCCATCAGCGGCATCGCCATGCCCGAAAATTTCGAGCGCTCGCTGGAAAAACTCGGTGCCCGCGTGGAAATCCGCCGCAGCTTCCCCGATCACCATCGTTTCCCCCGCAAGGAAATCGACAAGTTCATGCAACGCTGCGTCGAGCGCGACATGGAACTCATCCTCACCACCGAAAAAGACGCCGTGCGCTTTCCCCGCCCCTCTGAATTGGACGTGCCGGTGTATTTCCTCCGCATCGAGGTGCAAATCCTCAAGGGCCAGGCGGACTGGGATGATTTGTTGGACCGACTCAGCCATCCGCCGCCGGCCTTCGATCACGTGCTGCGCCACCGCGAAGCCTACCGCCCGTGAGCGGCGTAGATAAAAATAATGCCAGACATTATAACTGTTGACGCCAGCCCTCGATCACGTGCTTTAGGGCTCTTTAGGGCTTGCCAAGCCCGACAGACAGGCTCAGAAACCGCCCTCGTTTCATCCCAAATGTCGTGACCCCCCTCAGACGCCTGTTTGTTTTGCTCACTCTTGCGGCGGCCGTCGTCTCCGGTCTCGGCTGTGCCTCGTCCCGCCGCATGCTCGACGTGTCGGTGTTTGGCGAAGGCAACGAGCGCCTGACGGACCAGCGCGTCAACCTCTTCCCGCTTTACTACGCGAACCGCCAGAAGCACTCGGTGCTGTGGCCCATCGGCGACTGGGACGAGCACGGCTTTGCCATCCGGCCCTTGATCAACAAGCAGGACGAGGATATTTCGGTGCTCTTTCCGCTGTCCTCGTGGAATACCAAGGACGGCGCTGGCTGGGCGCTGACGTCTTGGTGGGATAAGCACTCGTTTGGCTTGCTGCCGCTGGGTGGCAAGGGCCGCGGTTGGTGGTTTGCCGGGCCGCTGGTGCGCAGCGACACCTTGTCGAAGGATCCGGGCACGGCGCTGGTGCCGGTGGCGTACTGGGACCGCCACACCCTGTGGCTGGGGGAAGTTTTCTACGGCCAAAACCGCGCGGCCGGCGGCTATGCCAAGTGGCGCTCAATGTGTGGCCTGATGGCCTTTGGGGAAACCACCGCCAAAGGCCGCGAATGGTGGGTCCTGCCCCTGTTGACCTACCACGACAGGCAAGGCGAAAACCTCACCCACGTGACCTTTCCCTTGTGGTGGCAATCCGACTCCAAAAATGCGCATTCACGCACGCTGTTTCCCGTCTGGCACCAGCAAAGCAACACGGCCGATGGCTTTTCATGTTGGATCACCCCCGTGGTCGGCTACGGTGGCAATCGCGCCGGCGGCATCCGTCTGCTCAACCTCTTCGGCCCGCTCTACTGGGACTACCGCTCGCCGCAGCAACGCATCATCAACGTGGCCGGGCTGTATGATCGCATTGGCGACGCCCACTATGCGCTGTTCGGATTGGGCAAGGTGCAAGCCAATGCGCAGGGCACCACTTGGCGCGCCTGGCCCTTGGCCTGCGGCGCTAAAGGGCCTGGCATGAGCGGGGCGGAGGACGGCTTCCTGCAGTCGACCAGTTTGTTTTGGCAAGGTGCCAATGACAAACAATCCTCCTGGCACTGCTGGCCGCTGCTGGCCTGGGGGGAACACAGCCCGACCTACCAGGATGCCAATTTCCTGCTCGGACTGCTTGGCAACACGCATCAGACGGACCCCGCCGAAGGCTCGTCCCGCGACTCGCAGCACCGCTTGGTTTACCGTGCCGAGCACACCCAGCCCCTGCCCGGCACGCAAAACTGGTCGTGGGTGGCGCAACCGCATGGCGGCGTCGTCAACTCGGACACCCTCGCCACCTTGCTCACCCACCACCAGCGCGAGACCCGCCAACAACTGCCGCTGCAGACGCGACCGGCAGATGATGCCTGGGTCGGGCTCGGCCATTGGCTGATGTGCCCGCAAGGGCCAACCTGGAAAACCAACCAGGACATCCCCTGGCAGTGGCGCCAAAACACCCGGCGCGCCGATCTGGCAAGCGATGCCAAATCCAAAACATCCCGCGCTGTGCCCTACCCGTCGGCCCGCGAAATTAGCGCCACCCTGGCCACCCTGGGCGTGAAGAACCTGCCCGCCGCCACCGAATTGGCCGCTGGCGGCACCCGCCCGCAAGACCGCCAGCGCCTGGAAAAAGCCTTGCACGATTCCGCCGTCACCCGGAACACTTCGCTGCGGCGCCTCGACCCGCTGATCACCCTCTGGCAGCGCTCGGAAGAACGCGAAGGCGACGGGCAGGCCGTCAAGGATGAGGCGTTGTGGGGACTGCTGTGGAATTACCAACGCAACCCGAGCGAGTCGAGCTTCCGCCTATTGTGGCGCTTGTACGAGCGCCAGCAGGAAGGCTCGGGCACCCAGGCCACCGTGCGGCGCAATATTTTCCCCTTCCTGCGCTGGGATTCCAGCCCCGACAAGTCCCACGTCTCATGGCTTTGGAACGTGGCCGACTGGCATACCTCCAAAGACAAGAAATCCGGCGGCCACATCCTGTTTATTCCGTGGGGCCATGGCGAAGACTGAACCGCCGCAGCCGTAACCGCCACGTCACGCCCACATATAATGCCAGACATTTTATTTGTTGACGCCTGCCTTCGATCACGTGCTGCGCCACCGCGAAGCCTACCGCCCGTGAGGGGTGGCACCTAGGAGGGGCAATTTCAGGTTTCCGTGCTTGGCAGATGCGCCGGGTCAGGCATGCTGCCGACCCGCCCGTTCCCCATGAAGCCAGCATCTTCCATTGCACTCCCGTTGCTTGCCGCCGCCCTGTTGTGCCAGTGCGGCGCGCCCCAGGTGCCGCGTTGCGCCAGCGTGCCGGCGGCGTCGCGGGTTCCCGCCGGCACCCTGACCGCCAGCGCGCACAGTGCTTGGCGCGTCCTCGCGCAGTCCTCCCGCCGCCACGAGTGGCCCGCCGCCCAAGCCGCTTACAACGCCAGCGTCGCCAAACTCTTTGACCAACTCCGCTGCGGCCCGGGCACCTGGGACAGCCGCGCCGCCGCTCTCGGCACCCGCATCGCCCGCCCCGATGCCAGTCACGTGGATCTGGCGGAATTGGATGCCCTGTTTCCGGCCGCCTCGGTCAACGCCCGTAACCTCGGCACCCGCCGCACCACCGACGGCCTCGGACTCCCGCTCGTCGGTTGGAAAAAAACCACCCCGGTCGGCGTGCCCCGGCCGGCGTTTTGTCCACCCACCGGCCTGCCATACCTCCTCACCGCAGCCCTCGATTGTGACGGCTCCGGCGCGCCGGTCTGGCATTTCTACAAGCGCTGGATGGTGGACACCGCCACCGTGGGAGGCCGCAGCCAGCCCTTGGCGGCCGATTGGTCGGCCCCCAACGCCTTCTACTGGCAGATGTGCAATCTCGATTCACAGAAAATTCTCAACATCCTGTTGCCCGAACGCTACACCGCAGAAACCGGCCTCTATTTCCTTCAGCCCTACGACCCTGCCAAAATCCCGCTCGTCCTGGTCCACGGCCTGGTGTCGTCCCCGGATGCCTTCAAAACCACCATCAACGAGCTCGCCCCAGAGCCTTGGTTCCGCCAACACTATCAAATCTGGCTCTACAATTACCCCACCGGCAGCCCCTGGCTCTACAGTAGCATGCGCTTCCGCCAGCAAATGCGCCAGGCCTGCGCCTACGCCCGCAGCATGGGCGGCGACCAAAACCTCAAACGCATGGTCGTCGTCGGCCACTCGATGGGCGGATTGCTCGTCCGCTCCAGCGTCACCAAGCCCGGCAGCGTCTTCTACGACGCCTATTTTCACGCGCCCATCGACCAGCTCAGGATTTCCGAGCAAAGCCGCGGCGTCATCCGTGAGTCCGCGCTTTATCAACCGTTGCCGGAGCCGCGGCGGGTGGTCTTCATGGCGGTGCCCCACCGCGGCAGTCCCGCCGCCACCATGACCATCTCGGTGCTCCTTTCCAAACTCATCAGCCTCCCCAAGCAAATCTCGGCGGAGTTTCTCGATGTCACGGTCCAGACACTCGGCAAGGTGCTCGGCAATGACGCCCCACCCACCCCGCTGCCCACCTCCATCAATACTCTCGCGCCCACCGATAAATCCATCCTCGCTCTCGGCAAGCTCCCGCTGCCATCGGTCATCGCCTTCCACTCCATCATCGGCGACCGCGGCAAAGGCGACACGCCCAACAGCAGCGACGGCGTTGTCCCGTACTGGTCGTCCCATATCATTCCGGTCAAATCGGAGCAAATCGTCCCATCCAACCACAGCGTGCCCCGCTGCCCCGAGGCCAGCGAGGAACTCAAACGCATCCTCAAACTGCACCTGCAAGACCCAAGACGGGAAGACTTGAGACCCAAGACCAGTGAATAAGAGCAGCGCTTGTTGTTTCTCTTTTCTTGTGTCTTCCAATCTTGTGTCTTGCGTCTTCAAGTCTTCTGTCTTCCAGTCTTGCCGCCATGTCCCCCGATCTCCAACTCGCCCAGCTCACCGCCGGCACCGCCAAGGTCCTGTCTGCCAAGGAATTGCTAGATAAGCTCCGCCTCGGCCGCCCGCTGCGCATCAAGCTGGGGGTCGACCCGACAGCGCCGGATATTCACCTTGGCCACACCGTGGCTCTGGAAAAATTGCGCCAGTTTCAATTGTTGGGCCACCAGGCGGTTTTGCTCATTGGCGACTTCACCGCCACCGTGGGCGACCCGTCGGGCCGCTCCGCCACCCGCCCGCCGCTCACCCGCGACGAGGTGCTGGCCAACGCCGCCACCTACACCGATCAGGCGTTCAAGATTTTGGACAAGTCGCTCACCGAGATTGTGTACAACGGCGATTGGTTCCGCAAGATGACCTACGAGGAAGTCCTCCGGCTCAATGCCCGCGTCACCCTCCAGCAAATGCTCCAACGCGAGGATTTCCGCAACCGCCTCGATGCCGGCCAGGAAATCCGCCTCCACGAACTCCAGTACCCGATCATGCAGGGCTGGGATTCCGTGGAAATCCGCGCCGACGTGGAAATCGGCGGCACCGACCAACTCTTCAACATCCTCGTCGGCCGCGATCTCCAAAAAGAGGAAGGCCAGCCCCAACAAGTCGTGATGGTGCTGCCTCTCTTGGAGGGACTCGATGGCGTCCGCAAGATGTCCAAGTCTTATGGCAACTACGTCGGCGTCAGCGATCCCCCGCAGGAAATGTTCGGCAAGCTCATGAGCGTGTCCGACGAGTTGATGGACCGCTACTACCTGTTGTTGTTGGGCGAGGCCCGCGATCCCGCCGGCCACCCGATGGAGGCCAAAAAAGCCCTCGCCGAAAAACTCACCGGCCGCTACCACGGCGCGGACGCCGGCAGCGCCGCGCGTGCCGACTGGGACACCCGGTTTTCCAAAAAGGATCTGGCCGCCGCCGAATTGCCGGAGCTCCCGCTGGCCGACCTGCCGGCCGACCTCAGCGTGCTCGCTCTAACAGCCCACTGCTTCAAGACCGCCTTCGGCATCGATAAATCCAACAGCGAGCTGCGCAAGCAATTCATCACCACCGGCTCGGTCCAGCTCAACGGCGAAAAACTCACCGACCCCGCCAGCCCGGTCGTCCTCCGGCCCGGCGATGTGCTCAAACTCTCCAAAAAACATGCCGTCCGCTTCGCCTGAGCGGCATCGTCGATTCGATCACCGGGATTCCCGTGGACCTGATCCGCGTGACTGCCGATGCCCGGATTGCCGATCTCGCCGGCGTGCCCCACCGGTGGCGATTACCGGGTAAATGCAGTATGTTGCAAAACCACGGAGTGTAAAAGAGCAGCACAATTTCATCCCGGCTTCACACGGATTTCACACTCGGGTGCGACCATCTCAACGCAATGAATCAAGCAACCTCACCTAGCAACCCCACCTCGAATGCGAAACCTTGGGAAACCGCCTCAATGAGACCATTCCGTCTGTTTCAACCTGGTGCCAATCCCTGGCTCAACGGCCTGCGACTCGCCCTGCTCAACATCGCGCTGGCCGCCTTCAGTGCGTGCAGTTTCATGGGGGTGCTATTTTTTGTCGCGCGGCTCAATCGGCTTGCTTTGGCTAACGATAGCACCTCGCCCGAGCTGCCGTTCCCCTACCCAGTGCTCATGTTGATGTATTCAATTCTATTTCTTGCGGCCTGGTTTTTGTTCGCGCATCGTTTGACCAATGGGCGGCGGGAAAGGGCCATTGCCACTCTTGTCGGGGCGGGACCTCTCTTTGGCATGAGCCTATTGGGCTATGCAGGTGTCATAGGGGCGCTGGTTTTTGATGAATTCAACCCTGGTGTGATACCCGCCGGGAGCTTCTTTGTCTTCGGTGGTATCGCGACCCTGATTCTCCTTGCCGGGATGGCGTGTGTCGGGCTGATCTTGCTGGTAAAAGGAAGATCCGAAGCCATGCCGCCCTGATGCTGATTCTGCGTCTGTCACGCAAGATTTCGTCACGATCCTTCCGCTCCCAGCAGCCCGGCCTTGCCGCGCCACCCGGATTGCGCTACGACTCGGCCCGTGGCAGCGAAACCCAAACCCCAACCCTCCGGCAACTTCTTCGCGCTGATCGGCAGTGACGAGGGCCAGGTGCGCGAACAGGCATTGCTGCTCCATAACCAGCTTACCGGCGGTGGTGACGATGGCTTCACCCACGAGACCATCGACGGCATCGCCGACAACTCGGACTCCGCCTTCGGCATCTGCGCCTCGACGGTGCAGGCCTTGCTCACCATCCCGATGTTTGGTGGCGACAAGGTGGTCTGGCTGCGCAATGCCAATTTCCTCGCGGACAACGTCACCGGTCGTTCGCAACGCACCGAAGACGGCGTCGACAGCCTGCGCGCCACCCTGGAAAAAGGCCTGCCTGACGGCGTGAAATTCCTCCTCACCGCCCAGGGCGTGGACAAACGCCGGGGGTTTTGGAAATTCATTGAGAAATCCGCCGAGGTCCATGTCTTTGACCTCATTGATACCAGCCGCGAAGGCTGGACTGAGCAAGTCGCGTCGCTGGTGTCCAAACGCGCCCGCGAACTTGGCCTGAGCTTCCACGCCGACGCCCTCGCCCTTTTCGTCCTGCTCGCCGGCGAGGCCACCCAACAGATCGGCAACGAACTCGAGAAACTCGACTTGTTCCTCGGCCCCCAACGCCGTGAGGTCACCACCGAGGATGTCCACCAACTCGTCCCGCTGAGCCGCGCCGCCGCCGTCTTTGAAATCGGCCAGGCCATCCAGAAAGGCGATGTCGCGCGCGCCATCCAACTCATCGACCAGCAGCTCGGCGCCGATGAATCAGCGATCGGCATCATGCGGGCATCGATTATACCGACCGTTCGGAATCTATTCATGGCGAAGCTGATCTGCGACAAGTTCAAGGTGCCCACCGGCAGTTACGGGGCCTTTTCCGGAGGGCTCAACCGCTTGCCGGAGGCGGACCGCGCCTGGTTGCCGCAAAAGAAGGACGGCAGCGGGGTGAATGTGTATCCGATTTTCCTATGTGTGGCGATGGCCGGCAATTTTGAGCTTGAGGGTCTGCAAAGGGTGATGGAGGCCACCGTCAAGGCGGATCAGGCGCTGGTGACCACCGGTCTGGACCATCGGCTCGTCCTGCACCGGCTGATTGCGGAGGTGGCGGCAGCCCGCAAGTCTACCAACAAGCCGGCGGCCCTGACCCGTCGCTGAGAACCAACCACACTTCACCACGCGCCACCATCCCATGCCGCTCAAACCTTATCTCGCCGCCCGCGTCGCCGAAGTGGACGCGGCTTTGGATGCGTTGCTGCCTCCGGCCAAGCGACGACCCGTGACCTTGCACGCAGCGATGCGCTATTCCGTGTTTGCCGGTGGCAAGCGCCTGCGCCCGGTGCTGTGTCTGGCGGCGGCCGAGGCTTGCGGCGGCACCGCCGCCGATGCGTTGGCGGCGGCCTGTGCGGTCGAGTTGCTGCACACTTACTCGTTGGTGCACGACGATCTGCCGTGCATGGATGACGATGACCTGCGGCGCGGTCGGCCGACCTGTCACAAAGTATACGGCGAGGGCATGGCGGTGTTGTGTGGTGATGCCCTGTTGACCCACGCCTTCGCGGCGCTGGCCCAGGCGCCCGGCACCCGTCGCTACAGCACCGGCGACTGCGTGGCCGCGCTGGCCCAAGCCGGTGACAGCACGCACCTGATCGGTGGGCAGGTCATGGATCTGGAAGGCGAAGGGAGAAAACTCACGCGGCGTGAGCTCGTCGGTATTCACGAGGCGAAAACCGCCGCGCTGCTGACCGCCGCGCTGCGGCTCGGTGCCATGAGCGCCAACGCCACTCCCGCCAAGCTTGCCGCGCTAAGCGCATTTGGTCACGCCCTCGGACTCGCGTTCCAGGTGATCGACGACATCCTCGACGTCACCCAAAGCACCGCGGTGCTGGGCAAAACCGCCGGCAAGGACCAAGCGGTCGGCAAGGCCACCTATCCGTCCATTTTCGGGCTTGCCGCGTCCCGCCGCGAGGCCGCGCGTTTGACCTGCGCGGCCATGGATGCGCTTGCGCCGTTGGCTGGCAAGGCCAAGCGTCTCCGCGAAATCGCCGAGCACCTGCTCAAGCGGGAGTACTGAGCCCCAGCCCTCCATTGAAGATTTGCCATATAATGCATAAGTCATGCATTATGCTAGATAGGAAAATGGAAACCACGGATTGCACGGATTGCACGGATAAAGAAAGAGTTATGAATCTTTTGGCATGCGCCATTTCGATGAGTCATATGCTTGATAGATAAGCGCCAGCTTATCCGTGGTTTCTATCTTCCTTTCCAGCACCAGGATTGCCCTTGGGTGGGACCGGGCTGTCGTCACTGCAGGTGCGGGTGCCGCGCTTGAGGTAGTGGGTGTGCAGCAACTCGTGTGAGAGATGGCCGAGCGGCTGGCCGAGGAATTGTTGATAGAGCGCCTGCACCGAGGGGTTCTCATGGGACTTGCGCAGCGGCAGGCTCTTATCTGCCTGATAGATCCCGGCCATGCGGCGGTTCTTGGTGTTTTTCTCGCGGGAGATCGGTTGGCCGCCGCCACCGATGCAACCGCCGGGGCAGGTCATGATCTCGATGAAGTGATAGGGCGACTCGCCGGCCTTGATCTGCTCGACGAGCACCCGCGCATTGGCCAGCCCGTTGGCGACTGCGACTTTGAGTGATAGATCGCCGACCTCGATATCGGCCTGCTTGATTCCCTCGAGTCCGCGGACTTGCTCGAAATCGATTTTCGGCAGGGGTTGGCCGGTGACGACCTCGCAGGCGGTGCGGAGGGCAGCTTCCATGACCCCGCCGGTGACCCCGAAGATGACAGCCGCGCCGGTGGATTCACCCAGTGGATCATCGAACGGCTCGTCGGCGAGCCGCGCAAAGTCGATGCCGGCCTCCTTGAGCATGCGGGCCAGCTCGCGGGTGGTTAGAACCTGGTCGACGTCGGGGAAATGTCCGGTATCGGTCAGGCCCAGCTTGGTCTTCCAATAGCGGAAGGCACCATCCATCTCGGGCCGCCGGGCTTCAAACTTTTTGGCGGTGCAGGGCATGATTGAGACCACGACGATGTCGCGCGGGTCGAGGTGGAGTTTTTCGGCATAGAATGTTTTGGCGAGCGGGCCGAACATTTGTTGGGGTGACTTGCAGGTGGAGAGATGCCCCAGCAGGTCTGGATAGAAGTGCTCGGCAAACTTGATCCAGCCGGGTGAACATGAGGTGATCATCGGCAGCACGCCTTGGTGGGTCAGCCGGTCGATGAGCTCGTGGCCCTCTTCCATGATGGTTAGATCAGCGGCGAAGTTGGTATCAAAGACGCCGTTGAAACCGAGCCGGCGCAGTGCGGCGGACAGCTTGCCGGTGAGCGGGGTGCCCTGGGGGAAGCCGAAAGCCTCGCCGATGGCCACACGCACGGCGGGTGCCGTTTGCACCACCACGGTTTTTTTCGGATCGGCCAGCGCCTTCCACACCTGGGCGACCTCGGATTTCTCGACCAGCGCGCCGGTCGGGCAGACCATCACGCATTGGCCGCAGTTGACGCAATAGGCATGGGCGAGGCCGTTGTTGCCAAAGGTGGAGACGACGGTGTTCTGGCCGCGGTTGATGGTGTCGATGGCATGCACGCCCTGGACCTTGGCGCACACGGCGACGCAGCGTTTGCACAGGATGCATTTGTTAGGATCGCGGACGATCGAGTCCGAGCTGTCGTCCACCGGGCGATTGAGGCGGCGGGTGGGCGCGTATGGGGTTTCGCGCACGCCGAGATCGAACGCCAAAGTGCGCAACTCGCAGTTTTGGTTGCGATCGCAGGTGAAGCAATCCTGCGGGTGATTGGCCAGCAGCAACTCGAGGTTGGTCTTGCGGGCGTCGCGCACCCGTTCGCTGCGGGTCGAGATGGCCATGCCATCGAACACGAGATTGACGCAGGAGCGGGTGAGGGTGCGGGCACCTTTGACCTCGACCACGCAGAGCGAACAGGCGGCATCGGCGACGAGTCCTTCCATATAACAAAGGGCGGGCACCTCGATGCCCGAGTCGCGACAGGCTTGCAGAATGGTGATTCCGGCGGGCACCGTGTAGCGCCAACCGTCGATGCTGATGGATACGGATTCATTCATGGGGGGGGGTCTATTTCACGTCGCAGCGCAGGCAGCGGCAGGCTTCGGCGAGGGCATTTTTTTCGGACAGGCCTGAGGATATTTCCCAGAAATTGCCGCGGCGAGCGGCCACCGGGAGTTCGCGCAGGGGGCGTTTGCCGCCGGGTTGGGGGGGCGCCGGAACTTCGTTGGAATAACGGATGTCCCGGAACAACTGCGGGAAACGGCTCACCCCGCCCGTCAACAGGCGGTCGATCACCTCCGCGAATTTTTTGCCGGAGGCCATTGCCTCGGAGGCTGTGGAGGGCCCGCTGGTGGCGTCGCCACCGGCATAGATTTTGGAATGGTTGGTTTGAAGCGTGAGAGGATGGGCTTCGATGGTGCCATTGTTGTGGAGACTGATGCCCAAGGGTTTGAGAAAATCGGCGTTGACCCGCTCGCCGATGGCCAGCATCACCGTATCACAGGGGATGATCTCACCTTGGCCACTGGCTACCGGAGTGCGGCGGCCGGAGGAATCGACATCGCCGGGAATCATCCGTTCGATCTCGAGGCCGGTGACGAGTCCCTTGCTGCCGACGACCGATTTCGGTGCGACCAGAAAGCGGAACTTCACGCCCTCGCGTTCGGCATCGCAGACTTCATCGGCGTGCGCCGACATGTCGGCGCGCTCCCGCCGATAGATGACCGTGACCTGGGCACCGATGCGGTGGGCGGAGCGCGCGGCGTCGATGGCGACGTTGCCGGCACCGATGACGCATACCCGCTGGCCGACATTGGGCCGGCGGTCGCGGGCCACTTCCTCGAGAAACTCGACGCCGGGAATGACGCCGCGCAAGTTGATTCCCGGGATTGCCAGCGAGGTATTGTCCTGGGCCCCCACCGCGACAAAGATTGCATCAAACGCATTCTCCAGTTGTGCCAGTTGGACGTCGGTGCCGACCCGCGTGCGATACTTGAACTTCACCCCGAAGCGCTTGATGAATCCGATTTCGCGTTCGAGCACGGCCCGCGGCAATCGATACTCGGGAATGGTGAAGCGCACGATGCCGCCCGGCCCTTCGTTGGCGTCGTAGATTGTCACCGCATGGCCCAGGCGCGCCAGATAGTACGCTGCGGTCACCCCCGCCGGACCGGCACCGATCACCGCGATTTTGCGGCCGGTGGCGGGCAGGCGTTCGGCTAACAATTTTTCGTGTACCGTGTCGGCCAGGCCGGTGTTATAGGCATAGTCGGCGATGTAGCGGTGGACCTCGCCCTGGGCGACGGCCTCATCGGCATCGGCGCGGCGGCAACGCACTTTGCAATGGTAGCGGCAGATGCGGCCGGTGGTGGCGGGCAGCGGGTTGTCGCGGATGACCAACTCGAAGGCATCCTGCATCCGGTGCTCTTTGAGCAACTGGAGGTAGCCGGGGATGTTCATGTGCAGGGGGCAGGAATTCTCGCAAGGCGCGCGGAACAACGCCTGGCACTCGCCGGCCGCGCAGCGCTTTTCCGTGATATGTTGTTCGTACTCGTCGCGGAAATACTT
This sequence comes from Akkermansiaceae bacterium, assembly GCA_903908495.1. Taxonomy (GTDB): domain Bacteria; phylum Verrucomicrobiota; class Verrucomicrobiia; order Verrucomicrobiales; family Akkermansiaceae; genus Luteolibacter. The sequence continues at coordinate 1,523 of CAIVSK010000221.1, read as the reverse complement.
CAGTGTTGTTAGGACGGGGTTGGGGCCTGTCTGGCCCAGGCCGCAAAGCGCGGTATCGCCGATGACCTTGCCCAGATGTTCTAACCGGTCCAGGTCGGCCAGTTCGCCGCGTCCCTCGGTGATGGCCTTGAGGATGCGCAGGATTTGGTTCAAGCCCTCGCGGCAGGGAACGCATTTGCCGCAGGACTCGGAGGTGGTGAATTCGAGGAAATAGCGGGCGACATCGACCATGCAATTTTCCTGGTCCATCACGACCATGCCGCCGGAGCCCATGATAGCGCCTAACGCCTGAAGCGATTCATATTCGATGGGTGTGGAGAACAGGCGGGTGGGGATGCAGCCGCCGGATGGGCCGCCACTTTGGATGGCCTTGACGGCTTTGCCGACGGGGGCGCCGCCGCCGATTTTGTAAACCAGGGTGGCGAGGGTTTCGCCGAGCGGGAGTTCTACCAAGCCGGTGTTTTTGACCTTGCCGACCAGCGAGAACACCTTGGTGCCGGGACTGCCGGCGGTGCCGGTTTTGGCAAACCAAGCCCCGCCCTTGGCCAGGATGGCGGGGATGTTGCACCAGGTTTCGACATTGTTGATGTTGGTCGGTTTGCCCCACAGGCCTTTGCGGGCGGGGAACGGTGGGCGGGTGCGCGGCCGCCCGGCCAAGCCCTCGATCGAGGCGATCAAGGCGGTTTCCTCGCCGCACACGAAGGCACCGGCACCTTCGACGAGGTGCAGGTCGAAAGCGAAGCCGCTGCCCAGGATGCCGGTGCCAAGCATCCCTAACTCACGGGCCTGATCGACCGCGCGGCGCAACCGCTCCACGGCTAAGGGATATTCGGCGCGCACATAAAGAATTCCCTCGGCCGCGCCCATGGCGAAGGCGCCGACGATCATGCCCTCGATGAGCATGTGGGGATCGCTCTCGATCTCATTGCGGTTCATGTAGGCGCCCGGATCGCCCTCGTCGGCGTTGCAGATGATATATTTTTTATTGGCGTTTTCGCGTTTCATCAGGTCCCATTTGCGCCAGACCGGGAAGCCGGCGCCGCCGCGTCCGCGCAGGCCTGAGAGTTTCACCTGATCCAACGCCGCCTCGGGGGTGCCGCGCAGCGCCGCGAACAGTGTGGCGTAGCCGCCGACGGCCAGATACTCCTCGATGTCCTCCGGGTTGATCAGCCCGCAGTCGCGCAGCACGATTTTTTTCTGCCACTTGAAGAAAGGCACGTCATGCCACAGCGGAATGTCCGCCAAGCCCTTGCCATAGGCGATTGTTTCGGTGGTTAGGTGATCCCAGGTTTCGATCCGGCACAATGCCAGTTCGCGAGGGACGTCGCCTGCGGCCAAGGCTGCGACCAACTTTGGGACGGCGGTCGGCGTCACTTTGCTCAGAATGACCAGCGGCTGGCCCGGCAGGCGGAGGTTGACCAGGGGCTCCTGCGCGCAGCAGCCGAAGCAACCGGTCTGGGTCAGCAAGGCCGGCAGTTGTTGCCGATCCAGTTCATGCGCAAACGCCTGGTACACGTCGGCGG
>CAIVSK010000220.1 GCA_903908495.1 Akkermansiaceae bacterium | reverse complement strand
TCAGTTGTCAGTTGTCAGTTGTCAGTTGTCAGTTGTCAGTTGTCAGTTGTCAGTTGTCAGTTGTCAGTTGTCAGTTGTCAGTTGTCAGTGCCTGGCTTTCCTCTCTTCTTCGTCTTGCGTCTTGAAGTCTTGAGTCTTTGCCACCTTTCCCACTAAACACACACAAACACACACACATACCATGGACTACACCACCATTGTTGAAATCCGCGGCCGCGAAGTGATCGACTCGCGCGGCAATCCCACCGTCGAAGTTGACGTTCACCTTGAAGGCGGTGCCATCGGCCGCGCCTCGGTGCCCTCCGGCGCTTCCACCGGCGAGAATGAAGCCGTCGAACTGCGCGATGGCGACAAGGCCCGCTTCCTCGGCAAAGGCGTGCTCCAAGCCGTCGAAAACGTCAACTCCCGCCTCGCGCCAGCCTTGTTAGGTTTCGATGCCACCGAGCAAGCCTCGATTGACGCCGCGATGATCGCGCTGGACGGCACCTCCACCAAGAAGGAACTCGGCGCCAACGCCATCCTCGGCGTGTCGCTCGCCGTGGCCAAGGCCGCCGCCATCCAGTTAGGTGTGCCGCTCTACAAGTACCTCGGCGGCCCCAACGCCAAAGTGCTGCCGGTGCCGATGATGAACATCATCAACGGCGGTGCCCATTCCGATGCGCCCATCGACTTCCAGGAATTCATGATCATGCCCATCGGCGCGCCCTCCTTCCGCGAGGCGATTCGTTATGGTGCTGAAGTGTTCCACGCCCTCAAGAAAGTCCTGCACGACCGTGGCCTGTCCACCGCCGTCGGCGACGAAGGTGGCTTCGCCCCCAACCTCAAGAGTGCCGACGATGCCCTCAGCGTCATCGCCCAGGCCATCGAAAAGGCCGGCTACAAGCTCGGCATTGATATCGCCATCGCCCTGGATGCCGCCAGTTCCGAGTTTTTCGACAAGGCCAAGAACGCCTATGTCTTCAAGAAGTCCGACAAGTCGGTCAAGAGCGCCGAGGAACTCGTCGCCTACTATGCCGAACTGCAGAAGGGCTATCCGATCATCTCGATCGAAGACGGTTGCGCCGAAAACGATTGGGACGGCTGGAAGGTTCTGACCGATAGACTCGGCAAGACCACCCAGATCGTCGGTGACGACCTGTTTGTCACCAACACCGAGTTCCTCGCCAAGGGCATCAAGCTCGGCGTCGCCAACTCGATCCTCGTCAAGGTCAACCAGATCGGCACCCTCACCGAAACCCTCGACGCCGTCGAAATGGCCAAGGAAAGCGCCTACACCGCCGTGCTCAGCCACCGCTCCGGCGAGACCGAGGACGCCACCATCGCCGATATCGCCGTCGCCACCAATTGCGGCCAAATCAAGACCGGTTCCATGAGCCGCTCCGACAGAATCGCAAAATACAACCAACTCCTCCGCATTGAGGAAGAGCTGGGCGATGACGCCATCTTCGGCATCCACAAGATGAAGGTCCTGCGCTGAGCGCCCGCCTGTAGCGGCAGCCGGTGACCGTCGCTGCCCAATCTTGTGTCTTTCCCCTCCCTCCGGCGGCGGACCCTTCACCGGGTCCGCCGTCGTCGTAGGGTGGGGTGGGGGTGTCACCGCCCTGACGGGCCTGCGCCTATCAACCTAGAAAGGACGATGGAAACCACGGATTTCACGGAATGCACGGATTAAGAAAGAGTTATGAATTTTATGGCATACACCTTTAGGATGAGCCGAGGATTTGATAGATTGCGGTCATCTTTTCCGTGTAATCCTCTTCAATCCGTGAAGTTTGCCTGAATATTTAAAAAACAGTCAGTCAGGCCATCTCGTTGCGCTCGGTTGTGGTAAAAAAACGCCGCTGCGACCCTTTCCATCATCCTTTTTAGGATCAAAGGCCCGCGAGGAAGAATTATGGCAGGAAGATATGGAGATGCCATTTTCACCCCACGACCCGCTCAAACGCCTTGCGTGCATATTTGCAACGGAATGGCGGAGCCGTCAGTTCCGGCGTCCAGCCGTTGCTGCGGCCGAAATCGATCGCTGCCACCACCATCTCGTGATTGACGATGCGCGGCAACTCCGCCAGCAGCAGTTGGCCGTTGACCGAGGCACTCAACTCCACCTGTAATTCGTTGAGGACCGTCCGGTTGTGAATGATCCACTGGTAATGGGTGTCACGGTGAATCACGGTCTTCTTGTTATTTCGCTGGGGTCTGGGCATCGGTGAGGGCGGGTGCAATCGCAGCCTGCCTGCCTCCGCCCCCCACTTCAATCGAAAACGACACTTTTAGCGGGGGCCCGGCCATCCTGGCCTCGGAGCGGGAAGGGGATGCCCTCTTGCAGGTGAATCCCGCACATTGTCCTTGATTCCGGAGCGCGGCGGCGGTACCGCTTGGGGGCGCCTGCCGCCGCAAGCGGGCGGATTGTTTGTGAGGTCGGGCGGTCTGAATTGATCCGGCGGGCTCCTTGGCCGCGGCCCGCGGCGGCGAACCCTTTGATTGCACCATGTATCTAAATCTCGTCCAGCTCGCGGAGTCGTTTGGAGTGTCGGAGAAAGTTGTGGAAGGCTGGATCCGGGAGGAAGGATTGCCCCACACCCCGGAGCGCCGGGTGTTGTTATTTGACCGGGCGCAGGTCGCTCAATGGGCCGCCACCCGCGGCCTGGCCACCAAGGCGGGCTTTTTGGCCGCGGCCAGCCCATCGCTGAGCGCCGCCTTGCGCTTGGCACCACTGCTGCGCAGCGGCGGGATTTTCCGCCAGGTGGTGGCTCCCGATGTGCGGGAGATTTTTGTGAGGGTGGCCAGTGGCATGCATGGAGCGACCCCGCCGGTGCGCGAGTTGCTCGGCCAGCGGCTGCGGGCGGAGGGTGGGGTCACCTACGCGCCGGTGGGAGGCGGGTTTGCGCTGCCGCATCCGGCCACGCGCATCACCCTGGGCCGCGAGTCGGGAACCTTGGCGTTGATTCTGGTGCCGGCCGGGCTGGCGCTCACCGAGCCGCGGGTGGATGAGGTGGTGGTGACCCGCTTGTTGTTTTTCATAGCGCCCTCACCGCGGGCGCATCTCGACATGGTGGGCCGGCTGAGCCGACTCATCGCTGGCGGGGTGCTGCGCGCGAGTTTGGAGCGCGGGGCGGGCGACGAGGAGATTTTGCAAGTCGTGGCAGCGGCTGATGCGGCGGTGGCGGAGGGCAAACGGCCGGAGGGGCGCGCTTGATGGCCGGGCCGCTGATAGAGTCCGCGCTGTTTTTGTTAGTGCTGGCGCTGGCGGTGGGCCGATGGTGGCCGCGGCTATGGTTGGGGCTGACGCTCGCCGGGGGGGGGGCTGCGGCGGTGGCTGCGGTGGCGGTGTTTGCGGCAGGGGCGGAGTGGGAACTGAGATCGGCAATTTTGCTAGGCGGGGAACCGCTGCACCTGCGCTTGGACGCCGTGAGCGGGATGTTTGTGGTGCTGGTGGCGGTGGTGGGCGGGGCGGGGGCGGTCTATTCCTGCGAGTACTGGTCGGACCGGCAGTACCCGGCGTCGGCAGCGCGCGGCCGGGTGTGGTGGAGCGCGCTGCTGCTGAGCATGCTGCTGGTGCTGACGGCATCCAATGGGCTGCATTTTCTCATGGCGTGGGAAGCGTTTGCCATTTGCGGGTATTTCCTCATCACGCTGGAAGCCAAAAAGCCGGCGGTGCGGGCGGCGGGTTGGCTCTATTTGGCCGCGTCGCATGCCGGCACGGTCTGTCTGTTTGCGTTTTTTGCGGCCTTGGCGGCCAAGACCGGCGGCTGGGAGCTGGGGCCGATGCGCGGCGACGCGGCGCTGGCCCCGCTGTTTTGGCTGGCACTGGCCGGTTTTGGCATGAAGGCGGGGATTTTTCCGTTGCATATCTGGTTGCCCTCGGCGCACGCCAACGCGCCGAGCCACGTGTCGGCCATCATGTCCGGAGTGGCGATCAAAATGGGGGTGTACGGCATCGTGCGCTTCAGCGGTTGGCTGCCGGAGCCGGCGGCGGCGGGCTGGGTGGTCATCGGGCTGGGGGCGGTCACTGCGCTGTTAGGGATCGCGTTTGCGCTGGCGCAGAACGATTTCAAGCGCCTGCTGGCGTATTGCTCGGTGGAAAACATCGGCATCATCATGGTCGGGTTGGGGGCAGCCATGTTGGCCCGATCCCATGGCGACGCGGCGTGGGGCCGGCTGGCGTTGGCGGGGGCCTTGTTGCATGTGTGGAATCACGGGGCATTCAAGGCGCTGTTGTTTTTCGGCGCGGGTTCGGTGTTGCACGCCACCGGCACGCGGGAAATGAGCCGGCTCGGCGGACTCTGGCAGCGGATGCCGTGGACGGCCGGCCTGTTTGCCGTGGGCGCGGTGGCGGTGGCGGGCTTGCCGCCGCTCAATGGCTTTGTGAGCGAGTGGCTGATCTATCTGGGGCTGTTCGATGCGGTGGCAGGCAAACAAGCCCCGGCCTGGGCGGCGATGCCTGCGGTCATTTTGCTGGCCATGGCCGGTGCGCTCGCCTTGACGACTTTCGCCAAAGCGGGTGCCATGATGTTTTTAGGCGCGGCGCGCAGCAAGCCGGCCGCTCACGCCCACGAATGCGGCGGCTGGATGCGCGGGCCAATGCTGGCGCTGGCCGGACTCTGCCTTGCGCTGGCGCTGGCACCGCTTGGGGTGTGGCCGGCGCTGGCCAGTGCCGCGGATGCCTGGCATGGGGGATGGTCCGCAGCCGCGGCAGTGCCATTGGCCAAGCTCGGCTGGGCCCAGCTCGGGTTGGCCGCGTTGATGGCCGCTGCCGGCACCTTCCTGTGGCGCAAGGTCCGGACTAACAATCTGCGCCGCGGTCCGACCTGGGACTGTGGCTACGCCGCACCCAGTGCGCGGATGCAATACACCAGCGGCTCGTTCGGGGGGCTGGCGGCGGGCTGGTTCAGCTGGGTTCTGCGGCCGCTGCGCACGTTGCGGCGTCCGCGCGGCCACTTCCCGCTGCACGCGATCCGCTTGGAACGGGTGCCGGAAACCATGTTGGAGCGGGTGATCCAACCGGCCTCCGCCCGCGTCATGCAGTTGTCCACCGCGGTGCGCCGCTTGCAACACGGCCGTCTATCAGCTTACATCCTCTATGTCGTCGCGGGCCTTGCCGCGTTGGGCACTTTGGTGATAATGGAAAGCCTGCCATGAATTCAATCCTTGACCTGATATTGCGACTCGACTGCTGGCTGCTGCTGGCGCCGCTGCTGCCGGGTATCATCAACAAAGTGAAGGCGTGGGTCGCCGGGCGGCGCGGGCCGCCGGTGTTGCAGCTTTACTACGATCTGGCCCGCTTGTGGAAAAAGGGCGTGGTGATGAGCACCCTCGCCTCGCCCGCCTTCGTGATGTTGCCGGCCGTCACCTGGGTCGCGCTGCTCGGCGCGGCAATGTTGATGCCGTTGGGGCCCCTGGGTGCGGGCCTGAGCTTCCGCGGCGACGCGCTGCTGCTGCTCTATCTGCTGGCGCTGGCGCGTTTCTGCACCGCCTGGGCCGCGATGGAGACCGGCTCGGCGTTCGAGGGCATGGGCACGGTGCGCGAGGTGAGTTATGCTGTGCTGGCGGAGGCCGCTTTGATCGCCGCGGTGCTGTCGCTCAGCGTGCAAAGCGGCAGCATCTCGCTGGCGGCGATGCTCGGCCCGCCGATAGGGGCCAGCGCCGTTTTGTTAGCGGCGGGCCTCTTCATCGTGCTGCTGGCGGAAAACTGCCGGGTGCCCTTTGATGACCCTAACACCCACCTGGAACTCACCATGATCCACGAGGCCATGATCCTGGATCACAGCGGCCCGCCGCTGGCCGCCATCCTCCACGGCGCCTCGATGAAATTGCTGCTCTTCGCGGTTTTGTTAGTTCAGGCGGTGCTGCCGATGGGCCAGCTCAAGCCGTGGCTGGCCGCGGTGGTGTTGGCCGCCGGCGTGCTGGGCGTGACCGTCGCGGTCGGTCTGGTCGAAAGCCTGCTGGCGCGCTTTGCGTTCCGGCGGGTCCCGTTGCTGCTGACCACTGCGTTTTTGTTGTGCTTGTTCGCGCTGCTGGTGGCATGGAAAGGCGGTCTGCAATGAACAACTCGAATTTGAACCTGCTGATCGGCCTGGCGATGGGGCTCAATTTGTTAGCACTGGGCACCAGCCGGCTGCCGGCGCTGATCCGCGCCATGTCGGTGCAGGGTGTGATTCTGGGGGTGATGCCCATTCTGATGGAGCGGCCCGACTGGCGGGTGCTGCTGGTGGCCCTGGCGACCATCGGCGGCAAGGGCTTGTTGATCCCGGGCTTGTTGCGGCGGGCGATGCGCACGGTGCAAATCGACCGCGAGCTGGAGCCGCTGATCGGGTTCGTGCCGTCGCTTTTGTTAGGTGCGGGTGGCACCATTGCGGCGCTGGCGCTGACGCACCTGTTGCCGTTGTTGCCGGAGCATGCGGGTATGCTGTTAGTGCCGGGGGCGCTGGCCACCGTGCTGACCGGCTTTATTTTGCTGATCGGCCGCACCAAGGCGATTTCGCAGGTGTGCGGCTACCTGATCCTTGAGAACGGCATCTATCTGTTTGGCCTGTTGCTCATCCATGCCATGCCGCTGTTGGTGGAGGCCGGGGTGCTGCTCGACCTCACCGTCGGGGTGTTCATTCTCGGCATCATCGTCGACCGCATCCAACGCGCGTTTGATTCGCTCGACACCCGCAAACTCACCGCTCTTCACGAATGAAATCGCTCCTCCTCATCCTGGTGCCCCTGGTGGCGGCCGCAGTGGCGCTGGTCTTGCCGGGCCAGCGCAGGCGGCCGTTGTTGCTGCCGGTCGCGGGCCTCATTCACGCGGTGCTGACGTTGTGGTTGTTTGTGGATCCGCCGGAGGTGGAGGCGGGGGCGTGGCTGGCGTTTGATCCGCTGGCGCGGGCGGTGTTGCCGGTGGTGTCGCTGTTATTTTTGGTTTGCTCGTGGTATGGGGTGAACTACCTGCGGATCCGCGCCGAGCGCCCCAACCGGATTTTCATTGCGGCGATGTTGGCGGTGCTCGGGTTGTTGAGCGCGGGCCATCAGGCGCGGCACGTCGGCATGCTGTGGATTTTCACCGAAGCGGTCACCCTCGCCGCGGTGCCGCTGCTGCATTTCAACGGCACGCCGCGCGCGTTTGAGGCCACTTGGAAATACCTGCTGGTAGGCGGCACCGGAATTGCGCTGTCTTTGTTAGGGTCGCTGTGTCTCGGCTATGCCTCGCTGTACGGGGGAGGGGACGGCCAATTGACGTTTGTGGCGCTGACGGGGCAGGGCGCATGTCTATCAAGACCGTGGGTGCTCATCGCGTGGGTGTTGTTGTTAGTCGGCTACGGCACCAAGATGGGTCTGGCACCGATGCATACTTGGAAGCCGGAAGCCTATGGCGAGGCGCCGGCCATCGTCGGCGCGATTCTGGCCGGCGGGGTCACCTCGGTGGCGTTCACCGCGCTATTGCGGGTGCGGGCGGTGGTTGCCGCGGCGGGTGCCGGGGCGGTGGCCGACCACACGCTGCTGGCCATCGGCTTGTTCTCGATGCTGGTGGCGGCGCTATTTTTGTTAGGCACGCGCGACTTCAAGCGGATGTTGGCGTATTCGAGCGTCGAGCACATGGGCATCCTGACCATTGGTGCGTCGCTGGGGCCGGCGGGGGTGGCGGCGGCGTTGTTTCACGTGTGGAGCAATGGTCTAACGAAGGGGGCGCTGTTCCTGAGCGCCGGCAACATCCGGCGCGCCGCGGGATCGCCCTCGATGGACGACGTGCGCGGCATGAGCGTGCTGACGCCGCACTCGGCGGCAATCTTTGTCACCGGCATGTTCGCCGTCACCGCGTGCCCGCCGTTCGGGCCGTTTTTCAGCGAGTTGAAGGTGTTGCGAGCCGCGCTGGAAACCGGGCATGGCTGGGCCACCGCGTTGTTTCTCGGCTGCTTGTTGCTGGCGTTTTTCGGCCTGACGCGGGTGGTGTTCGGGATTGTGGACGGCCGCCCGCGACCGGCCACCAAGGCGGGTAGCAGGCGCTTTGGGGAAACCGCGGGAGTGATCCTGCCGCCGCTTGTTTTGTTAGCTTTGTCGCTGTGGCTGGGCCTGTTCACGCCGGCCATGGTGTCGGATGCGTGGACGGCCGCGGTCACCCAACTTTATCCCGCCCCATGAGTGCCACGACTCCGTTTGCCTTGTTAGCCAATGCCACCAGCCTGCCGTGGGCGGAGGTGCCAGCCTGGCCGGTGGCTGATTTCATTCGTGCCACCGCAGCCGAGCTGGCCCGCGGGGCGCGCCTGTGCTCGCTGTTCGGGGTGGCCGAGGGCGAGGCGGTGCTGCTGGTGGCGGTGATCGCGTTTGATACCGACAGCACCCTGGCCGTCGGGCGCAGCGGGCCGTTTAGCGGCGGGTTTCCGTCGCTCACCGTGAGTCACCCGCAGGCGCATCTGTTTGAGCGCGAGGTGTGGGAGCAGCACGGTCTAACACCTGAGGGCCATCCATGGCTCAAGCCGGTGCGGCGCAGCGCCGGCAATGCGCCGGCCAACGGCGAGTTTTTCCGGGTGGGGGGCGGCGAGATTCATGAGGTGGCCGTCGGCCCGGTGCATGCCGGCATCATCGAGCCGGGCCACTTTCGGTTTCAATGCGCCGGGGAGGAGGTGTTGCACTTGGAAATCGCCCTCGGCTATCAACATCGCGGCATTGAGGAGGCACTCGACGGCGGTCCGTATCGCACGACGCTCATTCAAATGGAAACCATCGCCGGGGATAGCAGCATTGCCCATGCCACGGCATACGCGTCGCTGATGGAGGCCCTCGCCGATAGTGAGGCACCGCTGCACGCGCAATGGCTGCGGGCCGTCGCCCTCGAACTCGAACGCCTCGCCAATCACACCGGCGACCTCGGCGCGCTGGCGGGCGACGTCGCGTTTTTGCCCACCGCCTCGGCCTGCGGCAAACTGCGCGGCGATTTCCTCAATCTAACGGCATTGCTGTGCGGCAACCGCTTCGGCCGCGGACTGGTGCGCCCCGGCGGCTGCCGCCACGACCTGGAAACCGCGCTCGCCGCGGAGGTGTTGGAAAAACTGCGGCCCGCGCTAACTGACACGGCGCAGGCCGTCGCGTGGATGTGGGACAGTGCGTCGCTGCGCTCGCGGTTTGAGGGGGTCGGCACGGTGTTTGCGGCGCAAGCCGGCGAGATCGGGCTGGTCGGGCCGGCGGCACGGGCCTGTGGCCTGGTGCGCGACGTGCGTTACGATCATCCGGCCGGCTGGCATCGCTTTGCGCAAGCACCGGTGACGGTGTGGCCGGGTGGCGATGTGTTTGCCCGGGCCCGGGTGCGTTCCTTGGAAATCCAGCGCTCCGGCGAGTACCTCTGCGAGCAACTCAAGGCCCCGCCCGCCGGCGAGGTGTGCGGTGAGTTGGCGCCACCCGCGCCCGACACGCTGGCCGTGGCGCTCGTCGAGGGCTGGCGCGGCGAAGTGTGCCACGTGGTTCTAACTGATTCTAACGGACGTTTCCGCCGCTACAAAATCACCGATCCGTCGTTTCACAATTGGAGCGGGCTGGCGCTGTCGTTGCGCGGCACCGCGATCTCGGACTTTCCCATCTGCAACAAGAGTTTCAATTTGTCCTACTGCGGTTTTGATTTGTAACCGGTATTCCCCGTCATGTTCATTCACGATACCCTGCTTCATCGCCTCAAGCGCGGCTGCGCGACCATGGCCTATCCGCGAGGTCCGGTCCCGGCGTTGCCCGGGCGCCACGGCGGCGCGCTGCAAGTGGATGGTGCCAAATGCCCGGATGGCTGTCACGACTGCGTGCCGCTGTGCCCGACGCGGGCGATCACCCGCGAGGCCGGGCAAGCGGTGGCGCTGGATTTGGGCCGCTGTGTGTTTTGTGCGGCGTGTGTGGACGGCTGTCCGCAGCAGGCCATCACCCACACCGGCGATCATCGGATGGCGGCGCGCCGCCGCGATGACCTGGTGCTTGGCGCGCCGGGCTTGGAGCAAGTCCGCCTCGCCGCCGCCCTCGATACCAAACTGCGCAATCTCTTCGGCCGCTCGCTGCGCCTGCGCCAGGTCAGCGCCGGCGGTTGCGCAGCCTGCGAGGCCGACACCAACGTGCTCGGCACCATCGGCTGGGACCTGGGGCGCTTCGGCATCCAGTTTGTCGCCTCGCCGCGCCATGCCGACGGTTTGCTCATCACCGGTCCCGTGACCCAGGCCATGGAGTTGGCCCTGAAAAAAACCTACGATGCGGTGCCGGATCCCAAAATCGTCATTGCGGTGGGTGCCTGCGCGATTGCCGGCGGCCCGTTCGTCGGTCATCCGCGGGTTAACGACGGGGCCGCCGCGGTGGTGCCCGTGGATCTCTACATCCCCGGCTGCCCGCCGCATCCACTGACCATTCTGGACGGCTTGCTGAGGTTGCTGGGCCGGTTGGAAAATGCAGACCGGCAATGAATGCTGGGGATCGACGGGGCCAGGGGCATCATGGAAACGGTGCGGCACTGAGCGCTACGGTCTCCAACCTCCGCCGCCCAATACCGTTCGCGGGGGAGGACTGCCGTCTCGGCCAATACTGCTGACTTAGCGTACTCTGATCGGAAAACAGGCGTCCGACCCCAGTGCGCTCAAGGGCCTGGAGAACCGCTTGGGCCGAATCCGCAAGAAAATCGCCGCCGCCACCGGTGTCGCCGCTCCGATCCTCAACCATTACGGCGTCGGCTTTGTGTTTGCCAGTCGTCTGACGCTGCAATAGGCAGATCTGAATGAGTCCAACTGGTTTGGTGGGTCGACCATCATTCCAAGCTTGATCCAGCCTGCCGAATTTCTTGCCTTTTTGAACGCTTTTTGAACGCTTTTTGAACGCTTTTGCCAACGGCCGCAAGTCGAAGCTCCACCCCAAAACCGGAAAACCCAATGCCACCTGCCATTCACTCGCAGCCCCCCCCTGCTCTGGACAAGGTCCTCAGCTGTCAGCAGATGATGCAGGACTCGCTGCTGGAAAACATCCCGGATGCGGCCTGTTACAAGGACTGCAGCGGCCTCCGCCTGGATTGCAACGAGGCCTACGCCAGGCTGCTCGGAAAACGGCGGGTGGAGGTCATCGGCCGGAATAACACCGAGTTGTTTGGTGCCGAAATGGCTGCCAAATTTGCAGCGACCGACCGCCAGGCCATGGAGCAGAACGCGCTCATTGTGGAGGAGGAGTGGGTCACCCTGCCCGATGGCACCAAAGGTCTTTTCGAGACCCGCAAGGCACCCTTCCGAAACGGGGCCGGCGAACTGCTAGGCCTGCTCGTCATCAGCCGCGAGATCACCGGCCAGAGGCGGTTGGAAGGCGATCTCAAACAGATGACCGAGCGGCTCGCCCTGGCCCTGCGGGCCGGCGGCATGGGCGTCTGGGATGCCGATATCATGACCGGCCGGGTGCTCTGGGACGACCAGATTCACCGCTTGTACGGCACCACGCCCGAACAATTCACTGCCAGCTACCAGGCCTGGCTTGACCGCGTCCATCCCGATGATCTGGAACGGGTGGTTGCGGAAACGAATCAGGCCATGATCGGGGACCGGGAATACGTCGTAAACTTCCGCATCCGCCGCCCGGACGGGGGGATCCGCCATCTGCGGGCTGTGGGATGGATGCTGCGCGACGCCACTGGTGCGGTGCTGCGGGTGGTGGGCACCAACACGGATGTGACCGACCAGGTGCTGGCCCAGCAGGAAATTCAGCGCCAGGCGGCGCTCATCACCTCGCTGCTGGAGTGCATTCCAGACACCGTATACCTCAAGGATCTCGAAGGAATCTACCAACTCGTCAATCCACCCTTCGCCAGGGATCTGGGCCGGCGGGTGGAGGATGTGCTGGGGCGGACCGACTACGACCTTTTCGCCCCGGAGGTGGCGGCCATGTTCCGGGCTAACGATCTCGCCGCCATTGCGGCAGAAGGCCCGGTCCACGCTGAGGAATGGGTGCCTCAGCTCGGTGGTGGCATAACCCCCTTCGATACCGTTAAAACGGCGCACACCGGACCGGACGGCGCGGTCGTCGGGGTCATCGGCATCAGCCGCAACATCACCGAGCGCAAACGGATCGAACAGGGCCTGCGGGCCAGTGAGGAGTCGTATCGCAACCAGTTTGAGCACAGCTCGGCGGTCATGCTGATGATCGATCCCGATAGCGGACGGATCATCGCCGCGAATCACGCGGCGGAATCCTTCTACGGCTATCCCATGGACCGGTTCAAGGGTATGCCAATCGGCACAATCCACACGCTGGGTGATGACGAAATTCGCAGCACCATGACCCACCTCGCCACTGATCAGCCACTCTGCCGCGTGCTGGTGGTGGATGATGACAGCACCAACACCGAAATGCTCTCGATGATGCTGGGGGCCGCCGGATTCGCCCCCGAGGTGGCCAGGTCTGGTGCCGCCGCCCTGG
>CAIVSK010000219.1 GCA_903908495.1 Akkermansiaceae bacterium | reverse complement strand
GCAGCGCGACCCTCACCGTCGGCACCCAAACCTGCACCCTGACCCAAGCCGCGGCGCCCGCGGTGACCACCATCCCGGCCACAGCCAGTGCCGGCTACGCCGCAAACTCGACGGCGTCGGTCGCGGTGACATCCAACACCACTTGGATTGCTTCAAGCTCACAGACATGGGCGGTTGTTAGCCCTCTCTCCGGCAGCGGCAACGGCACGCTCACGGTGACCTGTGCCGCAAACCCGAATACCACAACCCGCAGCGCGACCCTCACCGTCGGCACCCAGACCTGCGTGCTCACCCAGGCCGCATCGCCGTTTGCGGCATGGGCAGCCGGGTTGCCGCAAAACAACCAGGGATTCACCCAGGACGCCGATCATGACGGCGTCAGCAACGGCGTCGAGTACGCCCTGGGCCGCGATGCCAGCATTGCCTCCGGCAGCAACGGCATCGCGCAACTGCCCCTCATCACACTTGCAGGAACCGGCAGCCTGTGCCATTTGACCATGACCCTCAGCCTGCCGCTAACCGCCCCAGCCGATATCGTCTACGATGTCCAGGCTTCCAACAACCTAACATCATGGACCACCATCATGGAAAAGTCCGGCAGCGGGCTGTGGAGCGCCATCGGCAATTCCGGTGCCACAGTAGTGTCAACTCCCGATGGCAGCGGGCGCAGTTCTTACGCCATCACCGACGCAATGGGCTATCATTTCATGCGCTTGGCAGTGACGTCCACCTCGGCTGCAGCACCGGTCACCACGGTTTCGGCCACCGCCTCGGCACTCTACGCCGCCAATTCCACCGCCTCGGTCCAAGTGACATCCAACACCAACTGGACGGCATCCAGCAACCAAGCGTGGGCCGTTGTCAGCCCCAGCTCCGGCAGCGGCAATGGAACCCTAACAGTGACTTGCGCGGCGAACGCCACCGCCACGCCGCGCAGCGCCGTGATCACCATCGGCACTCAGACGTGTGTGCTGACCCAGGCCGCATGGCCTTACGCGATATGGGCGACCAACCTCACCCAAGGAGCCCAGGGCTTTGGCATGGACGCCGATCACGATGGGGTGAGCAACGGCATGGAATACGCCCTGGGCAGGAATGCAGCGAGTGCCTCCGGCATCAATGGCATCGCCCAACTGCCACTCATCACGGCCGCCGGCAACTCTGCATCGCGCCATCTGACCATGACCCTCAACCTCCCGGACCCCGCACCGGTGGATATCACATATGACGTGGAAGTCACCAATAGTCTATCAGATCCGTGGATCACCATCATGGAAAAGGTCGGCACCGGGACCTGGGCCGCACTCGGCAATCCCTCTGCCACCGTGTCATCTTCCCCGGCTGGTAGCGGCCGGACCGCATACACCATCACCGACGTGCAAGGCCACCACTTCATGCGCTTGGCGGTGAAATCCTTGTGACAAGGCGGGCGATCTCCGGATCGCCCACAAGGAGGGGCCAATGGAAAGCGCATACCTCCACACCTTGCCTCACCATGGGCCACGGCGACTCGGAGGCCGCCGCTCCTCAAACATCACTCCCGCGCCTTGGGGTTCATTTCCCATCGATCTTCGGCAACGAGCACCGACTTCGCGCCGCCACCATTGAGCCACGCCTTGGCACCCGCATCGGCCTTGAGCGTGGCGTCCCACACCGCTGTGGTTAGAGCGAGGATGGCGCGGTGATAACGTGCATCGCCTTGCGAATTTCCCAGCAAATCGCGTTCGCCGAAACTCATGTGAATCGCCTTGTCAAACACGACCTGCCAAGCCGGGGCTTGTTGCAGGTGCGGAAAAACCTTCAATCGATCCGCCGCGCGGGTATTGCCGATGGGACTGTCGTCCTGGGTGCCGGTCATGAGCAGGCACGGGATTTTGATCGGGGCGAACGCCTCCGCGGGGTCGCCGAGCGCTGGGGGACTCGGACTCATCATGACTGCGGCCTTGATGCGGCTTTCCACAAATGACACGTGTTCGCGGACAAAGGCCTGGCCCGCCACGGCTTGGGTGGTGTTGGCTCCGAATGAATGCCCGGACATGCCGAGGCGGCCGAGGTCGAGGCACCCTTTGAGCGGATGGGCCGCCTCGGCATTCCACCGCGCGAGCGCATCGATCACCACCGGAATATCCTTGGCCCGCGCTAGAAAATTATCCAACGAGGCTGCCTGCTTCATCGCCGCCATCCGCTGCAGAATCGGCACATCCTTCCACACTTTCTCGTCGCTGCCGGGGTGCTGGACAAACACCACCACATAGCCGCGCTTGGCCCAGTGGTTGCCTAAATACGGGTTATTGTCGCGCGATCCGCCGAGACCGTGGGAGAACAAAATCACGGGTGACGGCTGAGTGCTTACCGGCAGATAGACGCGAACCGGCAGCGTGCGCTCACGCTTGGTGTCCTTCACCTCGAAGACATGTGATACAATCTTCACGTCCGGCACCTTTAAAGGATCGTACCCCTCCGGATTCGCGCTTAGCAGCGCGGAGCATGCGACAATGACTAACAGACATGAGAATTGCGGGTGCATGTATTTGCGGGCTCCCCAAACTTGTGATTATCCCCTGCCAAACGCAAGTCTCCGGACAAGAAAGAAGATTCTCTCCTTGCTGGCCGTCTTTGCCGCTGTTGCCTTCACCGCTGCGGTTCACGCCGAAGATGCCGAGCCGGTGGTGACGACAGTTTTCAGTTTCATGGTGCAGGCCAAAGAGCGTGCTTGCTAGCCGGCCGTTTGCAAGCCACCCTCCGGGCATGAGGTTTCCAGGAGGAAAGCTGCCATCAACCACCAACCCGCCCAGAAAAAATGAACGACGTTATCTATCCCCGCAGCCCACGCGAAACCATGGCCGGCTGGATTTACCTACCCCGCTACATTGACAAAATCCGCCTTCACTTGGCCGGCAAGCTGCATCCTGACTACCAGCCAAACTTCGGCAATGGCTTCGACGGCCTGTGGCTGAATGCCGCCGGCGTGACCCACGAGCAGATGATCGAGGTGGTGCAAAACTCAATCACCGACGGCGATGTCTGCGACTGGGTCCGGCAGAACCTCGAGGCATCCCCCGCCGCGAAGGCCGCACACCGCGATGCCATGTTGAACCGTCCAGCGCCCGACGACAGTGCCGGCCAGGAACGCCTCCAGCAACGCAAGGTGGAGTCCGGTCTCGCCGGGCGCGACGACGTGAAGACGTTTGTCGACATGATTGACGCCGACGAGAAACGGTCCTGAGGTCGTGCTTGCGATCTCCGCCGTTAGGCTCATCGGAAATTGAATCCCGAAGCCCTCCTCCATCCGCGCATGCCCACCAAGCAAGCATCCATCAACTTCAAGAGATACCTCCTGGCGAGCGTTGTGCTGTTTTCATGCAGCGGCGTGCGTGCCGACGACTCGCCGTCAATGGACGATTTGATCGCCAAGGCAACCCAAGGCGACGCCCGGGCACAACTCTCCCTGGCCTATCGCTATCGCGACGGCAAGGGTGTTGACAGGGATGACTCCCAGGCAATGCGCTGGGCTCACCTCGCGGCTGATGCCGGCAGTGCTGACGCAATGGATTTCGTGGGGTTCGCGTTCCTCAGGGGGCAGGGAGTGCATGGCAATCCGGCGATCGCTTGCGGTTACTTCCGCGCTGCCGCCGGTCGCTCCGCCATGGCGGGATTCAATCTGGGGCATTGTTACTTCGGCGCCCAAGGGGTTGATCTGAACATTCCTGAAGCACTGGAAGTTTGGAAAAACGCCGCAGCGCTGGGTAGCGGCCGGGCCGCCGCCGAGGCCGCGATGGTCTATCTGTCCGGGGAAGGTGTCCCGGCTGATCCGGATGAAGCCCGGCGTTTGGCGACCCGCTCGGCGGAACTGAACGATCCCTCGGGTTTGGTGGTCCTGGGCGAAATCCAGTTCCGGGCAGGAGCAAGCGAACAAGCCCGCGCCAACTGGGCCAAAGCCTCGCGCATCAAGCCCGTCGGACCCACCGGCCAGCCGGTGCAGCCCGCCGACAATATGTCCGCACAGGAAGGTGCCGACCTCTTGAAGCTGCTCGATTACCGGCAACGCAAACCTGAGCCGGGAATCTTCGCTCTGGTGGACGGACCTCATGTCCATCAGGGTTTCAACAACTGTGGCGCCACCTCCTCGGCCATGCTCGCCCGTTTTCAGGGTGCCAAACTGGGAGGCTGGGAGTTCAAGCGGCTATGCCCCTCTCCGGTCGGCACCGGCACCGACTGGGGTGACCTGATCAAGGCGGCCGCGAAGATCGGTTTGCGCTGGAAGTTGGTCACTTTCGAGCCCGATGATGCCGGCTTCGAACGGGGCGCGTCCTTCCTGCGTGCGGAACTGGATGCCGGACGCCCGGTCGTCATTGATTTCAAGTTCACAGGCCCCGAGTACCCCGGCGGCGAGGCGGGTCACACGCTCGACGTCGCCGGTTACATTGCCGCGCAAGACCTTTACATTCTGCGCAACCCGGCCATTGCCACCCCCGGTTTGGAGTTGATGAGCGCCGGCGATCTGAAGCGTTATTGGCGCTCCGACCACTACGGCGCAATCTCGCACGGTGTTCTGTCCAGGCCGGCGATCGTCATTGAAACCCAGTGATGGTATCTGCTGCCGCCGGGCAGCGAACGGTATGAAATTTCCCAAAAGGACAAATCCTGCGGATGTCCAATTCTTGAACACCTCATCCTGCGGGGGTTTTTCTGGGCCGCCATGGAGTCGCCGATCCATTGTCCAGCTGCATCAGCAACCGAACCCATGCGAGCGCTGTGCAGCATCCCACCCCTACTGCCGCGCTGCTCTCTGCCATCGACAGCGGCGGCGGCAAAACGATGAACTCCACCGTCCGGTTGCCCACTGCGGCCCGTCTCGGCGACTCACTGGTCTTCACCTACACCGGCGCCCACGCCGCCGCCTATCTGAATCCAGCGGTCGAGCTCGCCGCCGAGCTATCAGGCCCACGGACCACCGCCGCTGCCGGCAATGCCACCATTGCCGTTGCGCCCGGTACCACCGCCGATATCATCACGGTCAGCATTCCCAAAGACACCCATTCCCGCCTCTTCGCCCGTTTGAAAGTCGTCCGGCCCTGACCACCCGCGTTGCGCAGCCTGCATATTGCCGGCCCGGCTGGCAGGCGCGCCAAGTTAAGAATGCACAGCGGAAAACAGCCGTCCCAGCCAATACTGGACAATTAGGCAGAGCGGGCGCCAGGTAGGAAGAAGGCCGCCAGCTTGCTGGCGAGTGTCCCCTTCAAGGAGATGTGGCATCCTGCCCACATTTGCCCATGAGACGAGCAAGAAAAGGCCGCCAGGCGGCTGCCCTTGCCCAGTGCATGGGCCATGGCGGCGGGACGCCACCTCTCCTTGAGTGCGGCGACTCGCCACCGCAGGGCGGCGGGCAGAATACGCGTGCCACAGGAGGTCCGGGCATTCAGCCTGGGTCTTCTAATCGTATGATATGTGGTAATTGAACAGGATTGGGCGAAGACGCCTGTCTTCCCTCACTGCCGAGACGGCGCTACCCCAGTATGCAACATTATCTTGTCTGCTCCGTATGAAGTAACAATCCTACCTGAGAAGGCCCATGAAAACGACCCGCAGAGAGTTTCTTCACCAGACGGCATTGGCCATCGCAATGCCTGCAATCATTCCAGCCCGCGCGCTTGGCCGTGACGGCACGGTCGCGCCTAGCAACCGCATCGCGCTGGGTGCCATCGGCATCGGCCCGCGCGGCCGCCTGGTGCTTGACGCGTTTCTCAAGCAACCGGACGCGCAGTTTGTGACCGTCTGTGATGTCCAGGCGGCTAACCGCCGCACCGCCAAGATGATGGTTGACCGGAAAAACGGCAATCAGGATTGCGGCGCCACCGCGGATATGCTTGAGGTGTTAGGCCGCGACGACATTGACGCGGTGCTGATCGCCACCGGTGACCGTTGGCATGCGGTGGCCACCATGTTTGCGGCCAAGGCGGGCAAGGACGTCTATTCCGAGAAACCTTGCGCCATGACCATCGCCGAGTGCGCCGATCTCGACGATACCGTGCGGCGCTACAACCGCGTTTTCCAGGCCGGCACCCAGCGCCGCAACGTCGCCAATTTCCGTTATGCCGTGGATTTGGCCCGCAGCGGCCGCCTCGGCAAAATCCACACCGTCCACGCCTCGATCTATCACCTCGAGGAGCGCCTCGACTGGCTGCCGGCCGAACCCGAGCCCGACCCACAGGTGTGCGATTGGGACCGCTGGCTCGGCCCGGCGCCGTGGCGGCCGTACAATGGTGAGTATGTGCGCGGTCTCTGGCGCTGCCACGCGGACTTCGAGGCGCGCGGACGGTTGTTAGATTGGGGTGCTCACACCGTGGACCTGTGCCAATGGGCGAGCGGCATGGATGGTAGCACCCCGGTTGAATTTGAGCATGACGCGGGAACCATCCACGCACGTTATGCCAACGGATTGAAGCTGGTGCTCCGCCTCGGCGGATTCAGCAACGAGGGACAATGGCATGACCTCGGTACCTGCCCGGTGCGCTTCGAGGGCGACGACGGCTGGGTCGAGGTGGGAGACGCTGCCAAGATTCTGGCAGAACCCGCCAGCTTGCTGGATGGATACCGCGCCGATGGCATGGCGGGCACCGATCCGACGGCACACGTCCGGGATTTCCTCAATTGCGTGAAATCGCGCGATACCACCGCCTCCAATTCCGTGGCGACCCGCAGCAGCCACATCGCGTGCCATGCGGCGGCGCTGTCATGGCGGCTTGGCCGGAAACTCGCCTTTGATCCGGCCAGCGAGTTGTTTGTTGGAGACGCCGAGGCTAACCGGATGCGTCGCCGCGCCCGCCGCGCTCCCTGGCACGCCTGAACCTCTAACATCCATCATTCCCATGCCCACTCCTTTCCCGTCTTCCGCTGAGCTCGTCGCCGTCTTGAACTCGGACGCCGAACTCCTGCAAAAAGCCCACGCCTGCCAGCAACTCGCGGTCGTCGGCGAGCCCGCATCCGTGCCGGCCCTCGCCAAGTTGTTAGCCGATGACAAGCTCGCCGACTACGCCCGCACCGCGCTGGAATTGATCCCGGCACCCGCCGCGGGCACCGCCTTGCGGGAAGCGCTGGCCAACCCCGACGGCCACCGCCTGACCGGCGTGTTGGATTCGTTAGGGGTGCGCCGCGAACTGGCGTCAGCACCCGAATTATGCCGCCTGGCGGCCGGCCCGGCCGGCGACGTGGCGGCGGAGGCGCTCGCGGCCTTGGGAAAGCTGGCTAGCCCCGAGGCATTGGAGTGTTTGCGTGCCGTGCTGCAAAGTCCGGCCGACGGGCGGCGCTTGGCGGCAGGCCATGCGGCGCTGGCGGCGGCTGATGGTTTGCTGAAGCAGGGAGACGCCAAGGGCGCCGCAGCCATGTTAGGTGCGCTGGCGGCCGCCAAGTTACCGCCCCATCTGACGGCTGCAGCGGTGGCGCTGGCAAGCCGGGCGGCGCGGCGGCAAATCTTTGATGGCAAGTCCTTGGCCGGTTGGGAAGGTGATCTGAAATGGTACCGGGTCGCCGAGGGTGCCGTGGTCGCTGGCAGCATGACCCAAGCCATCCCGCAAAACGAATTTCTCTGCAGCAACGGCCAATATGGCAATTTCGAACTCCGCCTCAAGGCGCGCTTGATCAATGGCAAGGGCAATGGCGGTGTCCAGTTCCGCAGCCAGCGGGTTCCTAACAGCCGTGAAATGGCGGGCTATCAGGCGGACATGGCTACGGAATTCTGGGGCTGTCTCTACGACGAGAGCCGCCGCAACAAGTTTCTAGCCAAACCGGATCCGGCGGCGCTGGCCAAGGTGCTCAGACCGGCCGACTGGAATGATTACGTGATCCGCTGCGAGGGACAGCGGGTCCGGATGTGGCTCAACGGCCTGTTGACGGTGGATTTCACCGAGGCCGACCCTGGGGTGGTGCCAAGCGGGCATCTTGGCCTGCAGATCCACAGTGGCGCCCCCTCGGAGGCATGGTATAAGGATATCGAGATCGAAGAACTGTAGTTGCCGCACGGAGCGGGCCCCGATCACTCATCCGGCGGGTTGGCTTTCAATGCGTGCCATCGGGCGCGAGCTCTAACCGGATCTCACCGGTGGTTAGTCCATCGGCTGAAACGCTGACGAGCGAGCGGGTCCCGGTGCCGCATGCCTGGATGATGGCAAGCGCCTTTCCTGCACGGGTTTTCCTCGAAGGGGATTTCGCGGGGGTGTTGTCTTCCTGATCGCCATTCTCCAGCGCCGCGAGCCGGGCTGGGTCGGCCGTGGAAACCGTGACCTGCCTGTCATCACCCGTAACGGGCAGTCCTGCCTCATCCAGAAGCTCAATCGTGACATGGACCGCGTCCCGACCGTCATTCAGCAGACGGCAGCGGTCGGCAGTTAGACGAATGCGTGCGGCGGGGCCGGTGGACTGGAGTTGATCCGTGAGCGTCTTGCCATCCGCGGTTTTTCCGGAGACGAGCAAGCGACCCGCCTGCCACGGAACCGACCAACGGGCGATCCCGTCCTCGGGGCGGGCGCTGCCGATGACCGTTCCGTTCAGCTCAAGGGTGACCTCCGGTAAATTGCTGTAGGCCACCACCGAAACCGGTCCGCTTTCATCTGCAATTTTGTTCCAATGAATCCGGGGTTTGCGGAAATTCGAGTGATAGACCGCCAGACGGAGCACGGGGGCGTCCGACCATAGCGCCTCGCGCAGCAGACCGTCCGGTTTGATGAAGCCCGCGGTATCGAAAAGTCCCGCGTGGCTGCCGTGCGACGGCCAGCTGTTGGCTTCTCCCAGAAAATCGAAGCCTGTCCAAAGAAACTGGCCGGAGATGAACGGCTTGTGAGTGACGGCATGCCACGCGTCCACCGCGTCGCCATTTTCACTGCCGAGGATGATTCTTGCCGGGAATGTCTTGTGGTCCGCGTCATAGAAAGATTCCTGATAGTTGTAGCCCGCCACGTCCAACATCGAAGCCAAGCCGATCGCGTTTGTAGCCCCCACATTCGAAAGCGCCATGGTCACCGGTCGCGTCGGGTCCATGCGTTTGACGGCCGCGATCAACGACGGGGCCACGGCGGCCAGGCGGTTCATCGAAGGAAGGGCCGGATCATCCTTGAAAATCTCGACCTTTGTGGAGCGCGGATGCACGTAGGGATCAGTCGGGTAATCGATTTCATTGCCGATGCTGTAAAGGATCACCGATGGGTGCTGGCGGGAGCGTTTGACCATGGCCTCCACGTCACGAACGGCCCATTCTTTGAACGCTTCGTTGTAGCCAAAGCGGGTGGCGGTTCCGACGTTGCGTCCCTTCACCCACTTGCGCTTGCCCAATTCCCATTCGTCGAACGCCTCGTCCATCACCAGCAATCCCATGCGGTCACACAGATCGTAAAGGTCGTCCTGCATCGGATTGTGCGAGCAACGGATTGCGTTCACTCCGATGTCTTTGAGGATGTGCAGCCGCCGTTCCAACACCGCGCGCGGCATCACAGCACCGAGATTTCCGGCATCATGGTGGTTGCACACCCCCTTGATGAGCATCGGCTTCTCATTGAGGAAAAATCCGTGGTTTGCATCGAAGCGGCAGGTCCGGATTCCCAGATTTGTGGTGACCTCGTCGACCACCCGGCCCGCCACTTCCACCCGATGAATGACTTGATAGAGGTAGGGATCTTCGTGACTCCAGCGGCGCGGCTTCGCCACCGGATGGAAAAGCGGGAAATTCCACGACGCGCCCGCTGCCAGAACCTGCCTGCTGCTGGCGCTCGAAACGGTGTGTCCGTCCGCATCACAAACGCGGGCGGTCACCGTGACCTCGGATTCCTTCGCGGAATCGTTGGCGACCTCGCACACGCTGTTGACCACCGCTTCCTCGTCCGTGACAACCGGAGTGGTAATGAACGTCCCGTGCCGCGCGACATGCACGGGATCGACCATGGCCAGCCAGACGTCGCGGTAAATCCCGGTTCCCGGGTACCAGCGGGAGTCCGCCACCTGCTCCCGGGCGACCTTCACCGCGATGACATTGTCGCCACCGGCCGGAACCAGATAGGGGGTTAGATCAAATTCAAAATCGGTATATCCGTTGGGCCGGCTGCCAAGATGCCGCCCGTTCAGCCAGGCATCGCTGTTGCGATAGACGCCCTCGAATCGCACATAAACCCGCATCCCCACAGAGGTCCCGGGCAGTTTGAAATGCTTGCGATACCAGCCGGTCCCGCCTGGAAGGTAGCCGGTGCAACTGGCAAACTCTGCGGAGAAATCACTCTCGATCGACCAGTCATGGGGCAACGAGAGTTTTCTCCAGGAGTCATCCTTGCAGTCGGCCTTGTCTCCACCGTCCACCTCGCCGCGCACAAACCGCCAGTCATCGTTGAAAAGCCGCTCGCGGGCGGGTTCCGCGGCCTGCAAGGATATGCCGAAGCATGAGAGCAGCGCGAAAACACCGGGTAAGACTTTCAATTTCATGGCTCGTGGTTATGACGGCATTGCCTTCCCCCTTTCAATGCAAAACCTACGACCACGGACGAAAAACATCGCCCCCCCCTGAATAGCCACCAGCTGCCCGCACATCATCTGGTCCTGGATAGGAAAGTAGCAACCACGGATTTCACGGCGCCACAGCGCCAATGTTTAGGCTATGCCATTGGCTGGCCATACGCCGTGCCATCAGCACCGCCCATCCGGGCGGACAAGTGGGCGCGCCAAGGCCGGCACGCCCTACCCTGCCAAGCTGGCCATACGCCGTGCCATCGGCACCGCCCATCCGGGCGGACAAGTGGGCGCGCCGAGGCCGGCACGCCCTACCCTGCCAAGCTGGCCATACGCCGTGCCATCGGCACCGCCCATCCGGGCGGACACGTGGGCGCGCCGAGGCCGGCACGCCCTACCCTGCCGGACGCTCCTTACGGAACCTCGGTGACCGCAAGACGGAGGAAGGTTTTTTCCTGACCGGCGGGCAACGCGTAGGAAATCGTCGCATCCGCATATCCCGGATCGCCGGGATTCTGAGTGACCACAGGGGCCCACGTGATGAGATCCTGCGACGTCTCGATCACATAGCGCACATCCGCGTTGGTGATCGCCTGGGCGCGCTTTGTGAATGTGGCGGTGGTGCCGTCGAATGATCCAGCAGAACCGTCGGCGGCGGCGGGATTGAGGTTGAGCGCGTATTCGACGAGGTTAGCGATGCCGTCGTGATCGGAATCGCCGGTGGGGCCTCCGGTGACACCATTGGCGGTGGCCCAGGAATTGAAGCCGGCCTTGACCAGGGTGATGGTGTTGGAGGTGTAGTCGATGCTGTAGCCGGCGGGCGCGGCGGCAAAGGTGCCGGAGCAGGAACCGCTGAAGGTGGCGATGACCAGGCTGGCGGCGCTGCTGGTGCCAGTAACAGTGAGCGTGGAGCCGGTGAGAATGAGATCACCGGTGACGGATAGCACATCGGAGGTGGCATCCGAGATTTCACAGGCGTAGTTGCCTGCCAATGTGATGGGTCCGGTGTGGAGGGTGCCGATGCCGGCATCGCCGGGGGCGATGGTGGCCGCAGCATTGATGGCGACGCTGCCGCTGATGATGCCGGTGCCGCCAAGGGTGCCTCCGGTGACGGTGACCGCCGTGCCTGAGGAGAATGACCCGTTGACGATGAGGCTGCCGGCTTCCACTTTGGTGGCACCGGTGTGGGTGCAGGCACCGGTGAGTTTCTGAGTGCCTGAACCCCTCTTGGTGAACGGACAGGGAGCATTCGCGTTGGCGATCACCCCGGAGAAGGTGCCGCTGCCATTGGCGACGCCGCAGATGATCTGCGCATTGGGGAAGGCGGTGTAGCCCCCCTCAAGATAGCCACTACCGGTGAGCGTATTGACGTGCACCTCGGCGTCCCGGCCATTGAAGAGGGCACCAGCGGCAATGTTGAGATCCGCCTGGTTGGCCGTCCAGTTGTCATTGCCGTCATCACCCGCGACGACGGTGCCGCCTTGGACATCAATGAGGCCGCCGACTGAGAGGCTGACATCCGTGGCACCCGTGTACCACCACAGTTGTCCGCTGCCGGTTTTGCGGAGAGTGCCGCCACCGGTGATGGTGGCACCCGCCCGGTCGGCCGAACCCGATGCGACGTTGAACTCCAGCACGGCACCGCTGGCGATTTGATAGTTGGCCGAGGTGTATGAGTTACTGATGACCAAGGTGCCTTGGTTGACCGTGGTGGTGCCGGAATAGGTGTTGGCATCGTTGAGCGCGAGGATGCCCGCGCCGGTTTTCACCAGGCCCTGGGTGCCCTCAACCAAGGCATTGATGGTGGCGGTTTGATTGACAACTTCAATCGTGGGGGTGCCTGTGCTGGTGGCGAGGATGAGGCTGCCGCTGGCGCTGATCGTCCAATTGTGACTTGGCGTCGTGTCGCCGAACTTCATTCTTCCGATCGTGATGAACGCTCCATCAAGGGCCACGGTGGTGTCAGCAGTGATGTCCAAACTGCTGAAGTCGACTGGCATATCCGCACCATTGGGAACGAAGGAGTTCGACCAATTGGTGGCGGTCAACCACGATTCATCGGTGGGAGTGAGCCAGGTCGGGGTGCTCCAGACGGTGTAAATGGCGCTGGTCTCGGGGCTGTTCAGGAAACCCGGCTTGGTGGCGATGGCCTTGAGGGTAGTCGTTGTGTTCACCGGAATGGTGATGGCTGCTGAGTAAACTGCCGACCCGGTGGTTGGCGGAGTGCCGTCCGTGGTGAAATGAATCGTGGCAGTGCTCTCCGCGGTGATGGTGATGGATTGGACGCCGGCATAGGTCCCGGAAACCAAGCTGAAGGCCGGGGCCTGGGCGACGAGGGCATTTTGCACCAGGATGCTGCCATCCGTGGCGAGGCCGCTGGTGTCCCATTTGGTGGCCGCGGGCAGGCTGGGCAGATTGATGGTGGTGAATGCGCCGGCATATCCGCCGGACGCCTTGGTGAAGAGGTAGAATTTATCACCGATTGCCAGCGGGGTGGCATCGCTGGTGATGTTGTTGATGGTCAGAGTGCCGCCATAAGTCAGGGTGCCGGTGAGGCCTGTGACGAGGTCGCTGGTCACATTGCCGCCGTCCTTGCTGATTTCCATAACCACGTTGCTGTTGGCATTCAAGGTGAGGGAATTGTTGATGGTGAGGCTGCCGATGGCCGAGTCTCCGGGTGACAAGCTGCCTCCGCCGGTGAAGGTGACGGCACCACCGATGCTTCCGGTGCCGCAGAGGGTGGCGGCATTGTTGAGGGTCACGCCGCTGGCCGCGGCAGTGCTGCCGGTGACGAGCAGAGTGCCGGCGTTGACGGTGGTGGCGCCGGTGTAGGTGTTGGAGCCAGCCAGGGTGAGGGTTGCCGCACCGGTCTTGGTGAGCGTCATGGCACCGGAAAAGTTGCCGGACGCATGGCTTGGGCCGGTGGCTTCGATGGTCACCGGCGCGCCCGCTGGCACATTACCGGTGATTTGCACCGCGCCGCGCAGCGTGGTGGGAGCGAGCCACGATGGAGGAGTGGTGGCGAATGCCTGTGGGCCGCCCGGGCCGACGCCGGGGATGGTGAGGGTGCCGGTGCCGGCGTTGGCGGTGACCGAGTTGATGGTGTACCAGACGTTGCCGAGTCCCGTGGATATCTGCATGCTGATGGGGCCGTTGACGGCGCTGGTGTCCAGAATGAGATCATTGCCATTGGATGCCTGCTTGCCCATGTTCCCGTAGAGGGTGATGGCAGATGCGGTGAGCGTGCTGCTGCTGGCAAGTTCCAAGCCTTCAAAATACGAGTTGGCAACGCCGTTTTCGAGCAGAGTGATGGCACCGCCTAGCGTGATGCTGCCATTGAGCCGGACGGTATTGGCCAGCGCGCTGAGACTGCCACTGCCGGAAAGCGCGGCCCCGGTGGGCAGACTGACTGTGGTGGACGTGCCGTATTGCAGGTCGAGGTGCCCGTTGGTGACCAGGTTGCCAGCGCCAAGCGTGCCGACGGTGGTGCCGTTGCCGACCTGCAGGATGCAGCCCGCATTGACCGTGGTGGTGCCGCTGTAGGTGTTGGTGCCGGTGAGAACCAGTTTGCCCGCCCCCGATACCGTGAGTCCCTGGGTGCCCGCCAACGGTGTGGAGACCGTGGCGCTCTGGTTGTTGACGGTGATGGCGGGAGTGCCGCTGGTGGTGGCCAGCGTGAGAGTGCCGCCGGTGCCGGGGCTGAGGCTCCAGTTGAAATCCGGTGTGATATCGCCAAAAATCAGGTGACCAATGCTGCGGGAGCCGTCCAGGGTGACCGCAGCGTCCGCAGCGAGGTCGAGCGTGCTGAAATCCGCCGTGATTCCCGCGCCGGATGGCACCGCGCTGCTTTGCCAATTGGTACCGGTGGGCCAGGACCCACCCGCGGCGTTGGTCCACACGCCGACGCTGCCAGCCATCAAGGTGTACGTCTGGGACACCACCGCGCTATTGAGCATGCCGGATCTGACCGCAATCGCCTTGATGGTGGTGGTGCTGGGAGCGCTCAGCGCGATGGGGCTGCTGTAGAGGGTAGAAGCGGTGGTGGGGGTGCTGCCATCCATGGTGTAGTAAATGGTGGCTGCCGGGGTGCTGGTGCTGATGGCGACGGACTGATTGCCCAGCGTGGTGCCACCCGCCGGACTGAACACCGGGTCCGCCATGACCCCGTTTTGCAACACGGAAAGAACGTTGGCGGTCGTTTCCCCAGCAGTGAAGGTCACCACCCGGGCCTCATCAAGGCGTCCGTCGAAATAGGAGGATCCGCCGGGAGAGACCGACATATGCGCGGTATCGATGACCGGGGCGCTGCTGATGGTGCCAGCCTGGGCAACGCCGTTGATATAGAAAGTGGTGACGCCCGCCGAGCGAATCAGGGCCAGGTGGACCCAGGTATTGGCGGTGAATGAACCGGAGGTTCCGCCGCCAATGCCGATCCAGGCGACATTGTGCGAGCTTGCGGCCCAGCCATTGGATCCGAGCGAGAGCTTGAAAGCCCCATTGCTGCCGCCAACGGTAAAGACATCACCCTGGTTGGCGCTGGCGATGGACGGCGCGCTGGCATAAATGCCAAAGCCGAAGTTGTCCGTCGCGAGGGCGGGGGCCGTGGAGTAAAGGTTGCTCGCGTACCATCCCTCGTTGCCGGCGCCGGAGGTGTCTAGATACGTGGTCGATGCCGGCGCGGACACACCACTGGTGCCGGTGGTGGCAGTGGCACCGCTGATGTCAGACGTGAAGTGCTTCCCATTGCCCGAGCTATCCAGAGGCAGTTTGTTGGTACCCAGGCTGCCGGCCTCGCCCAGGTGGTACTCGGCGTAGGGGGTGACGGTGGCTTGACTGGATGCGGCAAGTGCCAGGCAGGCAAACAGCGCGATTGGGATGGGGCGTCTCATGGTTTTTTCAAGTTGGGGGGTTTTAGAAAAATGTCAATCCGGCAGTGGCCGGGAAAGCCACGCGGATGAATTCGCCACCTAATCCCCCGGCCCGCAAAAAGGTTAATCGGAAATATTCTTATTTTTTCACGCCGGGCTGGACCGGTAGGGCCAAGCGGCCTCGCTTGGCCCACTTTGCCCGAGAGGGCGAGATGCATTTGCTTGGCCATGTGCAGCGCAGCAGCACCGCCCATGCGGGCGGATAAGTGGGTCGGCCGGGGCCGTCCGACCCTACCGGCGGCTTTGCGAAGCG
>CAIVSK010000218.1 GCA_903908495.1 Akkermansiaceae bacterium | reverse complement strand
TGCACAACTCGCGGCGCTGGGCTTGAATACGGGTGCCTTTGGGCCGGATTTTGATAAACTCACCACCCGCTATGTGGCCACGGTGCCATTTGCCGTGGAGGGTGTGACGGTGACCCCCGTGACCGACCATCCACGGGCCACGGTGCAAGTGGAGGGCGTGTCGGTTGTTAGCGGCACTCCCGGCGGGGTGATCGATCTGGCGGTGGGCAACACCAGCATCACCACTGTGGTCACGGCCGAAGACGGAATCACCACCAAGAGTTATACCATCACGGTGACCCGCCTGCCGCTGAACCTCACCTTCCATGCGCCCGGCGACGTGCCGGTGATCGCCGACGGTTTTGCGGCCGGTGGCATTGCGGTGGACATCGTGCTGGATTTCGCGCCGCAGCCAGGGACGGTTCTAACGATGGTGAACAACACCGGCCTGGGCTTCATGCATGGCCGCTTCTCCAATCTGGTGCAGGGTCAGCGGGTGAGCCTGACCTATGCGGGCAAGACCTATGACTTCGTGGCCAACTACCACGGCGGTAGCGGAAATGACCTGGTCCTGCTATGGGCGAACACGAAATTGGTGGGCTGGGGGTCCAACAGCTCCGGCCAGTTAGGTGATGCTTCCACCACCCGCCGCCTGCTGCCGACTGCGGTCGATGATTCGGGTATATTGGCTAACAAGACCATCATCGCGGTTTCAGAAGGCTATCTGCACAGCATGGCCCTGTGCTCGGACGGCACACTGGCGGCCTGGGGCTACAATATCTACGGCCAGTTGGGCAATAACAGCAACGCCCCCGGCAACGCGCCGGTGGCGGTGGATTCCTCGGACGCTCTCGCCGGCAAGACGGTCATCGCCATCGCCGCCGGGCCATTTCACAACCTGGCGCTGTGCACGGATGGAACCGTGGTCGCCTGGGGATATAACAATTACGGCCAATTGGGCAACGGCAACACGGTGACCCGCCGGGTGCCCGTGTTGGTGAAACCGGTAGGCGCTTTGTTGGGCAAACATGTGGTGGCGGTGGCGGCCGCGGCCTACGGCAGCTTCGCCTTGTGCGACGACGGCACTTTGGCGGCCTGGGGCTACAACGACGAGGGCGAACTGGGCGATGGCACCACCGCTAACAGTCTCGTGCCGGTCGCGGTGGAGATGCCGGCGGGCATGCGGGTGGCCGCGATTGCCGCGGGACAATACCACACGTTGGCGCTGTGCACCGACGGCAGCTTGTTTGCCTGGGGCTACAACAATCGCGGCCAGCTCGGCAATGACAGCATCGTCTCCAGCAAAACGCCGGTGGCCATTGGTGGGTTTGGCGCGCTTGCCGGCAAGACGGTGTTGGCGTTGCGCGCCAGCGGTGCCCACAGCCTGGCGCTGTGCGCCGATGGCACGCTCGTCGGCTGGGGATGGAACAAGAGCGGCCAGTTGGGGCTGCCGGATATCACGCAGAGTAACTTGCCCGTGATCATCCCCTTGGCAGGCGCTTCTCTAACTCAAATCGCGCTCGGCGGCAGCCACAGCCTGGCGCTGGCGGCCGACGGCACGCTGGCGGCCTGGGGCGACAATGCCTACGGCCAGTTAGGAAACAACACGATGACGCCCGGCGCGGGACCGGTGACCGTGGATGCGAGCGGGTTGGAAGCCGGAGCGCGCTGGATGGCGGTGGCCAGCGGGTCGGCGGCGCTGCATAACATTGCGGTGGTGGCCTTGCCGACGCTTAACCTAACTCCCAATGCCGCGCTCAATGATAGCTCGGCGGATTTGTTGGACTATGCCTTCGGCTTGCAGCGGGTGCCCAATGCCGGGCAATTGCCGCAGCCCCGGCGCATCGGCGACAACTATGTGATCGGGTTCGCGCAGCCCGCGGGCGTCACCGGCATCACCTACGGGGCCGAGTGGAGCGCGAGTCTGCTGCCGGGAACTTGGACCGGAGTGCCCGACAGCGGCAGCGGTGACCAGCATGTCTTCAGCGTGCCGGTGGGGACCGGCCCGCGGATGTTCATGCGCCTGAGAGTGTCTGATGAGAAGGGAGCCCCGGCCATACTAACACCATGAGAAATTCCTCCAGATCGTTAGCATGCTGGATTTTCATGACTCGTGGAGGCCGCGGAGGACTTCATCTATCGTCCGGGCGTCCTCCACGTCACTTGCAAGGCCTGCCCGGCTGGCCTACTTGTGCTGGCGGGCGCTGGCCTTGAGGCGCAGCGCATTGAGGGCGATGAAGCCGGTGGCGTCGTCTTGGTTGTAGGCGGCTTCCTGGCCGCCTTCCATGGTGGCGATGGCTTCCGAGTAAAGACTGTGAGGCGAGCGGCGGCCGGCGTTCATGACGTTGCCCTTGTAGAGTTTGACGCGCACTTCGCCGGAGACCGTTTGTTGGGTGTGGCTGACGAGTGCCTGGATCGCGTCGCGCTCGGGCGCAAACCAAAACCCGTTATAGACGAGCTGGGCGTATTTCGGGATGAGGGTGTCGCGGATGTGCATCGCCTCGCGGTCCACCGTGAGCGCTTCCAGGTCCCGGTGTGCGGCTAACAAAATGGTGCCGCCGGGGGTTTCATAGACGCCGCGGCTTTTCATGCCGACGAAGCGGTTTTCCACGATGTCGATGCGGCCGACGCCGTGCTTGCCGCCCAGCGCGTTGAGCACGCGCATGATCCCGTAGGGTGTTAGAAGCGTGTAGCCGTCGCGTTCGCCCAGCACCTGGAAGTCCCCGAGGCTGGCGATGAGCGGCGCGAGCCCCTCTGCCTGGATGCCGATGGCATCGCCCTTGGCGAAGAGGATTTGGACGTACTCCGCCTGGTCGGGCGCATCCTCCGGCGAGGTGGATAGAACATACATGTCCTTGTCCGCCGGGGTGGTGGCGTCGTACCACGGGTCTTCCAACATGCCGGCTTCAAACGAAATGTGGAGCAGGTTGCGGTCCATCGAATACGGTTTTTTCATGGACGCCTTGATTGGGATGGCGTTGGCCTCGGCGTAGGCGATCATTTCGGCGCGGCCGGGGAATTGGGCGCGGAACGAGGCATCGCGCCACGGGGCGATGCACTTGATTTGGGGCGCGAGCGAGGCGGCGGAGAGTTCGAAGCGGACCTGGTCGTTGCCCTTGCCGGTGGCACCGTGGGCGATGGCGTCGGCCCCTTCGGCCAGCGCCACGTCCAGCATGCCCTTGGTGATGCACGGGCGGGCGATCGAGGTGCCCAGCAGGTAGCGGCCCTCGTAGATCGCGTTGGCCTGGATCATCGGGAAAATGTAGTCGCGCGCGAATTCCTCCTTCAGGTCGCCGAGGAAATATTTTGACGCCCCGGTGCTCAGCGCCTTGGCTTCGAGGCCGTCCAATTCGTCGGCCTGGCCGACGTCGGCGCAATACGCGATGATCTGAGCGGAATACTTTTCCTTGAGCCACTTGAGCAGGACGGAGGTGTCGAGCCCCCCGGAATAGGCAACGAGAATTTTCATGTGGCCGCGAAGCAAGCACGAAGCCGCCTCTCAGGCAAGCGGGAAGAGGCAGTTTGGGGAAGATCAGGCAGGATGCCCGCGCCGCGGAAGGCTGGTGCGGGCATCCTGCCAGTTGTGTTCTTAGAATGGTTCCAGCCGGCAAGGATGCCCCAAAAACCCCGAGTTTCGTCTCCCGTAGAACGTCTCAAGTCCCTGGCGAACCAAATTCCTGCCACCGCCCATGCGGGCGCATCACCGAAAGTTGTAAGAATAGCCGAACTACAATTTTCCCTGGTCGCAACATGGGGCCCTGCGATGGCCAACGGCGGGTGGTGGGACAATACGTCGGCTATTTGGCCACGGACCGTGCCGGGAGGGAGCTGGAAGACGGCACCGGTATTCTCCCGGTGGATCAATAAATCCACGGTATGAACCGAGACACCCGCTTTTCGTACTCGGCATATTCGGGAAACTTCTCCCGCAACCAACGCTCCTCGTGGCGGGCTTTGGCGTGGAAAAATGGGATCAGCATCACGGCAACCAGCAGAGCCGGCCAGCTTTGCCAGACCAAGGCCCAGCCAATCGACACCGCAATGACGCTAGTATAGAGCGGGTGGCGGACTCCCGCATAGATGCCGTGCCGCACCAGTTGTGCCGAGTCCGACGGCTTTGGAAATGGGGTGAGGTTTCGACCGAGCGCCATCGCTCCGGCAAGCGCGACGCTCGCGCCAACGAGCATCAAAGCCACTCCGGCCATCACCAGAATGGGAAACCCGCCGCTGCGAAAGCATACCGCCAGCAGAGCGACCGCCGTGAGCAGAACGCCTTGCACGGCCACCCAGGCACCCCCGCGTTGAAAAAAGCGCTTCATACGGGGATTGTCTGCATGATTTTATGGAGGGGTGGCATCGTGGATTTCATGGGACTAAGAGTGTTGTAGCGTTCCTGCCATTCTGTTGCTGCGCGGCACCGCGATTGCCAAAACCCGCAACGCCCGTGAGGAAAGCGTTAGCGCAACCTGCGCGAGTTCAAACACTTGGCAGGCTTGACCACCGAAGATGGGTCGTGATTTTCAGGAGTCCGCGAGCGCGTCCAGCATGGTGTAGAGCGCGGCGTGGATGGCTGGCAGGTGGCACTGCCCGGCGAGGATTTCCGCGGCGGACTGGACTTGCCCCGGGACCGGCTCGGGCAGCGTGTCGTCGAGGAACGCGGCGACGTCGGGCGCATCCATCTCAATGTGGAATTGCAGGCCGATGACGCGCTGGCCGACGGTGAATGCCTGGTTCGCGCAGGCCGCGCTGGTGGCCAGATGCAGCGCGCCAGGCGGCAGTTGGAAGGTGTCGCCGTGCCAGTGGAGCGGGGTGAGTTCGGCGGGAAAATCGCGCAGTGCCGGGATTGCCTGCCGTGCGGCGTTGAAGCGCAGCGGAAACCAACCGATTTCCAGGGTTGGGTTCTGAAAGATCTTGGCACCCGACACGTCGGCGATGAGCTGCGCGCCGAGGCAGATGCCGAGGACGATCTTGCCGGAGTCGATGGCGCGCTTGATGAAGAGTTTCTCAGCGGGCAGCCACGGATGGTTGCGATACTCGTAGATGTTCATCGGTCCGCCCATGATCAGGAGGAAGTCGAAGCTGTCGTCGTCAGGCAGGGCTTCCCCCCGATAGAGGTGGGTGGCGCTGACCGCATGGCCGCGCTCCTCAGCCCAGTTGGCGATGCGTCCGATGCCTTCGCAACCCATGTGTTGGAGGTAATGGATTCTCATTTTCAGTCTTCGATCTCGACGATGAGATTGATTTCCACTGCCACATTGAGGGGCAAGGCGGCGGCACCGAGGGCGGTGCGCGAGTGTTTGCCCTTGTCGCCGAAAATTTCCACCAGCAATTCGGAAGCGCCGTTGATCACTTGCGGATGCCCGTAAAAATCCGCGGCGGAATTCACAAAGCCGGTCAGTGCGACAATCTGTTTGACCTTGTCGAGCGAGCCGACGGCGTCCTGGATGACGGCGAGGCGGTTGAGCACGATCATCCGCGCGCCCTCCTTGGCGTCTTCGATGGAAACGTCGGTGGGCACCTTGCCGATGACCCTTTTGTCGCCATCGATGGGCAGCCCGCCGGATAGAAACAGCAGGTTGCCGCTGCGCACACAATTCACATACGCCGCCACCGGCGTGGGCACCGAGGGCAGAACAAGACCGAGGGCTGCGAGTTTTTCAAGGATGAGGGACATAGGCGTGGGCGCACCAGAATTCCAGACGTCGTAAAAGTCAAGGCCGATCCGCGACAATCCGGTGTCTGATCAAACCACGGAAGGTCGCGGCCGCTGGATCACACGATGCTTGGAACGGCGGGCGCGGATTGCCGTCTAACAGCAATGAATTCAGCGGTGCTTGGACAATTTGGCTTCCCCGGAGGTCGCGAAGGTCCATGCTCGCGCCATGCCAGCGCGCGTATTTCTCGGATGGGACCGGCCGTTTTTGGTGCGGGTGGTGGAGTGGTTGTTAGATCGACGTGCCGAGCTGCCGGGTCTGCTGGTGGTGGTGCCCACGGCGGAAAGCGGCCGGCGCCTGCGCGAGGCGCTGGCCGAGGCCGGCGGCGCGCTGCTCTCGCCGCAATTCGCCACCCCGGGGTCGTTTCTGAAAATCGAGGATTCGCTGACGGATGTGGCACCGGATTGGGCCGAGCAAGTGGGGTGGGTGGAAGTGTTGGAGGGGGTGGGGGATTGGTCGGCGTATGCGGGCCTGTTTCCCGAGGCCCCGGCAGCGGACGGCGAGTGGGCCGCCGGCTTGGCCAGGGAATTGGTGCAATTGCGCCGCACCTTGCAGGAAAGCGCTCTCACCCTCAACGCCGCGGCGCGCCGCTTGCGCGACACCGTGGAGGCCGAGCGGTGGGAGGCGCTCGGCCGCTTGGAGGGCCTGGTCGAGAGGACGCTGGCAAGTTGGGGGTATCGGAGCCGCAGCCGGCTGCTGGCGGCCGGATTCACCCTGCCAGCCGGGGTTTCTAACATCGTGGTGGCGGGAGTTGCCGAGATGGCACCGCTGGTCGAACAGGCGCTGCTGGCATGGGAGATCGGCAGCGACGGGCAGCAATGTAGCGGCGCTCTGCGAGGGCCGTTGGCCAATGAGGAGCAATGCAGCGACGGGCACAGACCGCCGCTACAACGCCTCACCGTGCTGATCGGCGCGCCGGAGGGCGAGGCGGATGGGTTCTCGGCGATCGGCCGGCCGCTGGCGGGCTGGTGCGAGCGCTCGCTGCCGTGGCCTGAGGGCACGGGCGGCTCGGTGCGGGTGGTGGCCGATCCGCGCCAGCAGGCGGTGGAGGCACTGCGGGTGATCGGCGAGGCCGGCTCCGCATCTAACGAGGTTGCCCTGGGCACGGCCGACGCGGAAGCCGGCGAGGAACTGGCGCGGGCGCTGACCCGCGATGGCTGGCCGGCCTTTCATCCGGCGACCGTGTCGGCCACGGCAGGCTTGGCGCGCTGGTTCAAGGTTTGGGGCGATTGGCTGGCCGAGCCGACGCTGGCGGTGATGGCCGATTTGCTGACATTGCCGGATTCCGCCGTGCTCATTGGTGGAAGGCGGGCGCAGAAGGCCCAGCGCTTGTCAGAAATGCGCGAGCGCTGGATGGTCATGCGCACGGAGGACTTGCAGCGCCGGATCGATGCCGAGGTGTTTCGAAGCGAACCGGCCAGGGCGGCAGCGCTGGAAGTCCTGGCTGCTGCTATTGCGTTAGAAAAATGGCGGTTGCGGTTTCTGCGCGACGATTTCACCGGCGCGCTGGCCGATCTGTTGGATGCCCTCGCCGGTTGCGGCCCGGCGTCAGCGGCCATGGCCGCCACCCTCGACGAGTGGATGGCACAGGCGGCTCCCGTGATCGGGCGGGTCCGCCGCGGCGCGCGGTTTTGGCTGACATTGATGTTAGAAGAAGTGGCAGCCCCCGCGCCGCTGCCACCGGTCGGGCGGGTTATCGATGTTCACGGCTGGTTGGACTTATACTATGAGCCAGGCCGGCATCTGGTGTTATGTGGGATGAACGAGGGGAAGGTGCCGGCCCGCAGCGGTGGTGAGCCGTGGTTGAGCGAGACCGCTCGCGATCGCCTGGGCTTGATCACCGATGCGATGCGCGCGGCACGCGACGCGTTTTTATACAAGTCGATGGCCGAGGCGCGGCACCTGGACGGCCGGGTGGACGTGATCTGCGGCAAGACCGGTGCCGGGGGTGAAACCTTGCTACCATCGCGCTTGTTGCTGGCCGCCGGGCGCGCAGCGTTGCCGTTGCGGGTCGCGACGTTGTTTCGCGAGATCGAGCCGCCGGAAGCCGGCTTGCGCTGGCATGCTGACTGGCAATGGTCGCTGCGCAAGTTGGAACCGCCCCGCCGGATCAGCGTCACGGCAATCACCGATTACCTGGCCTGCCCGTTGCGGTTCTACCTCAAGCACGTCGTCGCCATGCGACAACCCGAAACGGCTCGGGTGGAGTGGAATGCGAGGGATTTCGGCACTGCGGCCCACGAGGTGTTGGAGCGCTGGGGCAAGGATGAGGAAGCGCGGGAGTTCGACAAAACCGAGGCCTTGGCTGCCTGGCTGTCCGCCGAACTCGACCGCGTGGTCGCCGAGTGGTTCGGCAAGCGCGTGCCGATGGCTGTTAGGATCCAGGCCGAGTCGCTGCGCCAGCGCCTTGCCTGGCTGGCCAGAAAGCAGGCCTGCGAGCGCGCGGCGGGCTGGCAGGTGGTGGACGTCGAGCGCAAGGTGGAACTCGCGGTAGGTGCCGCCATGCTGGTGGCGAAGATTGACCGGATCGACCGACACCGCGACAGCGGCGAACTGCGCGTGATCGATTACAAGACAGGCAAGGTCGACGGGGTGGAAAAAGCGCATCGCAGCAAGCTGCTGGCCAGCACCGTGCTGGCGGCTCATCTGGCCGATTCACCCGCCCTGCACGAGCGTGCGGAGCATGGCAAGGTGGTGGCCTATCGCTGGGTCAACCTGCAATTGCCGCTGTATGCCTTGGCCTTGGTGCGGCGTGACGAACTGTTGCCGCGACCGTGTTATTTCACGTTGGGGGCCACCGATGGGGATGTCGGCTTGCAGGAGTGGGCGGATTTCACCCGGCAGGATTTGGACGCGGCGCAAGCCTGTGCCGAATGGGTGGAGAAGAATATATCGAGCGGTATATTCACCCCCCCGGCCGAACGGGTGAGCTACGATGACTACCGGATCCTGGGCGCGGGCCGGCCGCTGCACGAGGCAATGCTGCCCGGGTGAATGGCGGGTGGTTGCGCAATCAATTGGCGGCGGTTTGGGGCGGGCCCCAGATGGCTTTCAATAATTGGTAGATATCAGGTTCCGCCGTCATCAGTTCGCCGCGGTTGAATGGGAAGAAGTCATTGGAGCCGAAATACGCCTCGGTCATTTCGGCGAAGAACTCCTTGTGATCGGTTAGGCCGTAGTGGCGGACGTGTTCTCCGGTGATGAGCAGCACCGAATCGCCGTGGCCGCTGGCCTTGTAGCGGGAATAGGCAGTGAGGATCCGGGCGTCGTCGAAGCCGAGGACCTGGTCGTGATAGGCGTGAGCGAGTTCATGCAGGACGCACCACGGTTGGACGTTGATCTGGCGCGGTTCGAGCAACGCGCCCGCCTCGGGAATGTGAACACAGTGGGCCAGATCGGCGGCATAGCCGTTGTCAACCAGCCACCCGGCCGAGGGGTGATATTGCATCGTCTTGAGCTTGCCGTGGGTTAGGTCGAGCACGAGGGTCACGCCCCGCAGCTTGGTCAGGCATGGCGGGCGGACCACCGCGGTGATGTCACTGAGGCGGGCGTCGAGCGACTTGAGGATGCGGGTGCCCAGCTCCGCGTTAGGTGGTTGGAGCAGGCGGTCGTCGACGCGTACGCTCCAGCCTTGGATGATCTGCACGCTGCGCGAGGTGGGTTTGGGGGCACTCGGCGCGGCATCGGCGGCCAGGCCGCCCAGGCACAAGGCGAGCTGCAAGGCGCTTCCAAAAATCAATGGGCAGAGGGTCATGGGGGTGGGGGGCAGTCGGGAACGGTCGATTGCCAGCGGCAGTGTGCGGGATTAGCCGGTCGCTGCCAAGGCAATCCGCTAAATGGTCTCAACCTGCCGCACTTGCCGAGCAGGGAGCGGGTCGGTTGCGGGGGAAATGTGGGTGGCGGACGAACCGCCAAATTTTCCGAAAAAATTTGTTTGACGCCCCCGAGGTTTTTCTCAAGCTTATCTATCGATCCTGACGCGCCACCCACGCGTCAAAAAAACCACCCACCCCTCGTTGACGACCATGATTGCCAAAAAAGCAAGATATCTGACGTTGCTAGCTGTTGCCCTGACCCTCGACACAGCACCCGCCGCCGCCCTGACCTGGAACAATGCTGCTGCCAACATGAGTTGGGACACCACCAGCGCCAACTGGACCGGCTCGATCTGGAACAATGCCACACCGGACAGCGCCACGTTCGGTGCCTCAGGCGTGGGCACGGTGAGCCTAACCACGGCCATCACCGCGGGATCGGTCACCTTCAACACGGCGGGTTACACGCTCAATACCGGGGTCAACACGCTCACGGCGGCCACGTTGGCCGGTGCCAGCGCGTTCACCAAGACCGGAACCGGGCAGATCACGTTGTCCGGGGTAAATCCATACACCGGGGTTATGACGATCCGGGATGGTATCGTTCAATTGAACAGTGGGTCGACGATCACAAGCGGCACTGGCATCACGGTCCAGGGCGGCGCGGGAACCGTGGGCGGCACGGCCTATCCCTTCAAGGGAATTACCCGCGGCGGCATGCTCTATTTGCGCGATGATACCGGTGTTCCGGGCGGAAACCAGCTTGGCAACGGCCAGACGCTCACTCTCAACAACGGCTCGGTCATCTGGTATTCAGGGGGCGGTGCCGACACCACGACACTAAACACGGTGGCCTTGACCGGCGGCTTCAACAGCATCGCCGTCGCACCCAGCGGTGGAACGCCGGACTTGCTGGTGATCAACAATCTGACGCGCTCGAATGGCGCGACGGTTGAGTTCCGCGCAACGTACTCATACATGGGAACGGGCGGCGAGGTCCAGCTCAAGCCAGTCCAGATCAACGGAACCGCCATCGCCAACGTCAACGGGATCATCGGTGGTTGGGCGTTTGTATCGGAAGCTGCTGGTGCCGAGAACGCGCTCCAAGCCAGATCCTTCGCCGCGTGGAACCCAACGGCTACCGTCGGGAGCACTGTGGGATCCATCGTGGCAGCCGCGCCTAGCAAGGACAACAGCGCAGTACTGCTTTCAACGGGTGTCGCCACGGACAACTGGTTGTGCGGCAGCGCCACCGACGCGAACCGGACGATCACCACCGATCTAACGATCAACTCGATGATCGAGCAGGCTGACGTAAAGATCAACAGCGGCGCGACGCTGACGCTGGGGTCCGGCGGATTGATTTTCCGCAACAACAATTTCTGGCTGCAATCGTCCGCGGGTGTCGGTTATATCACCTCGGGCATCAGCGACCTGTATCTGCAAGCCGACGGCGCTAGCGGCGACCAGCGTCTCAACGTTTACATCAAGGATGGTGGCGCGGGCGCGGTGACGCTGCGCAAGAGCGGTTCGGGGCTGGTGAAACTGGGCAATATCAACACCTACACCGGCGGCACGTTCATCAATCAGGGGACTTTGGATCTCCAGACCGGTGGCCAATCCGGCGGCATTCGCGGCACCGCCACGATCAATGCCGGCGGGGTTCTGCAATT
The DNA here is from genome assembly GCA_903908495.1 of Akkermansiaceae bacterium. Lineage (GTDB taxonomy): Bacteria > Verrucomicrobiota > Verrucomicrobiia > Verrucomicrobiales > Akkermansiaceae > Luteolibacter. Next base: position 26,723 of record CAIVSK010000218.1, on the reverse strand, counting down.
GAGTGCCAGTGACGGCACCGGTTGGGGTGGTGGGGCGAACGCGCTGACGGCCATCAACCTGAATGGCGGCAACCTGAACGTGAACACCACGGGCAACCAGACGCTCGGCAGTTGCGTGCTGAACCTAAACGGCGGTTCGATCACCGGCAACGTCGCCGGTAACCTCGACTTTTATGGCGGCGGCTCCGCTCTCTTCTCCCTGGCATCGGCCACAACCTCTACGATCAGCGGCGTGCCCATTTCCCCCTGTCGCCAGGGCAGCACCACCTTTACCGTTGCCGCGGGCAGCACGGTTTCAGGCATCGACTTGGATATTTCCTCGGTCATCCGGACTTCACCTGGCGGATCCCCCGTCGGCGCGGGGCTGACGAAGGCTGGAGCCGGCACGCTGCGCCTGACCGGAGCGAACACCTACGGCGAGACCACCTCGATCAACAACGGCGTCCTGCTGGTGGCCAACACGACCGGCAGCGCCACCGGCTCAGGCCAGGTGACCGTCAACAGCGGCGGCACGCTTGCCGGCACCGGCATCATCGCCGGAGCGGTGAACGTGGCGTCGGGAGCCAGCCTGACGGTGGGTGGCCTCACCGGCACGCCCGGCACTCTGACCATTAACGGCAATCTGGCGCTCGCGGGCAACACCGTGCTGCGCCTCAATAAAGGCGGTGCGACCACCAGCGATAAAATCGCCAAGGTCACCGGCACACTCGCCTTTGGCGGCACCCTGACCTTGGCCAATATCGGCGCGAGCTTGGCGGAAGGCGACCAATTCACCATTTTCGCGGCGGGCGGCACCGCAGCGTTCGCCACCATTTCTCCGGCCAGTCCTGACAGCAACCCGCTACTTGCGTGGGATACCGGCTTGTTAGGGTCGAGTGGCATCATCCGGATCCGCTCTGCCAACACGGTTGCGACGCCGGCCATCAGCCTGCCGTCCGGCGGTTACGTCGGAGCGCAAAGTGTGAGCATCAGCTGCTCCACCGCAGGTGCCACGATTTATTATACCACCGATGGCAACGATCCGACGAGCGGCTCGGCCGTCTATTCCAGTCCGATCACGGTGCCGACGAACACGATCAACCTGACGATCAAGGCGTTCGCGACCTATCCGGCATGGAATAACAGCTCGATCGCAAGCGCCACTTACAACACCATCACCACCCCGGTCTGGATCAATGCGGCCGGCGGATCCTGGCTCACGCCTGCCAACTGGCAAAGTGGAGTGGTCGGCAGCGGGGTGGATGCCACGGTCGACTTAAGCACCCAGGACCTCACCGCGGAGGCCATCATCACGCTCGATGGCGCCCGCACCATCGGTGGCCTCAAGTTTGGTGACACCTCACCGAGCAACAACTGGACCTTGAGCACGGGAGCGGGCGGTCCGCTCACGCTGGATGTGACGAGTGGATCGCCTGTGATAGAAGTGGTCAACCAGACTGCGACCATCAGCACGGTGCTAACCGGCAACGACGGTCTGACCAAGACGGGTGCCGGCACCCTGATGCTTGGCAGCAACGGCAACAGCTTCACCGGCAATCTGAACATCAACGCCGGAACCGTCTATGGCGTCGGCAACGTCGGATCAGGGAGTACCACTTCGGCATTCGGCGCGATGGGCAACACCCGCAGCATTTTTGTCAATAACACCGGCACCACCCTGTGGCTCAGCGCCACCACCGGTGCCTCCAATCCGTTGGGCGGCGGCGGCATGGTCGCCAGCCATGTTCCAGTGCTGGTCATCAACGGCGGCACAGTCATGGCAGGCCGGTACAGCGCCATCGGCGCGGTCACCCTGCAAAACGGCGGCCATTTGTCCAATGCATCGCTGGAAGCCGGCCCTGCCTATCAGGGGTATCAATTCATCGGGGACATCACGGTGGCCGCCGGTACCGGATCCGATGGCGCATACATTGACAACAACGGCAATGCCGTGGGTGCCCCGTCCGACCACCTCAAGCCAGGTACCACGACGTTCACCGTGGCCAACATCACCGGCGGCGGATCCGACCTGACGGTTTCCTCCCAATTGATCGATGGCTCCAACGATTACGCCGGGGTTGGCGCGCTGACCAAGGCCGGCAGTGGCACGATGCTGCTCTCCGCCACCAACACGTACACCGGTGCGACCACTGTCAACGCGGGCACGCTGCTGGTCAACGGATCGACGGGAATCAGCGCGGTCACCGTCAATGGCGGTGCGCTGGGAGGCACCGGCATCATCGGCGGTGCGGTCACAATCAATTCCGGCGGCACGCTGACGGTCGGCGGCGCCACCGGCACGCCCGGCACCCTCACCCTCAATGGCGACGTCCTGCTCAACGGCAACACCCTGCTGCGCCTCGACAAGGGCGGGGTGACCAGCAGCGACCGGATCGCCAAATCCAGCGGGACGATGGTCTTCGGCGGGACGCTGACCTTGGCTAACGTCGGCTCGACCCTGGCCGGGGGCGATAGCTTCGCGATTTTCGCCGCCGGCGGCATCGGTTCGTTCGGCGCGATCTCGCCTGCCACACCTAACAACGATCCGCTGCTGGTGTGGGACACCAGCACGCTGAGCACGACGGGCATCATTTCGGTGGTGGCCGTGGGCGCGGTGGCCACGCCGATTTTCAGTCCGGAGCCCGGCGGCTATGTCGGCGCGCAAAGCGTGAGCATCAGTTGCTCAACGGCGGGTGCCACGATTCATTACACCACCAATGGCAGCACGCCGACGGGCGCATCGACGGTCTATACCTCGTCCATCAGCGTGCCGACGGATACCACCATGGTGATCCGGGCCATTGCGGTGAAAGCCGGTTCCACGGATAGCACGGTTGGCGGAGGCACCTTCACCACGCTCACGACGCCGGTTTGGACCAATGCGGCGGGCGGTTCCTGGCCCGTGACGGGCAACTGGCAAAGCGGTGCCGTCGGCAGCGGGGTGGATGTGAAGTGCGACTTTGGCAGCCTGGATCTATCAGGTGGGGCCGCCACCGTCACGCTGGATGGTCCGCACACGGTTGGCGGGTTGCGGTTTGGTGACACAAGTTCCACCAATGGCTGGTCGCTCATGACCGGAGTTTTGGGGCCACTCACGCTGGGCGTCACCAGCGGTGCGCCGACCATTGAGGTGGTCAACCAGTCCGCCACCATCGGTGCGGTCATCGTGGGCAGCAGCGGACTGACCAAGACCGGCAGCGGCACGCTGGTTCTCAGCGCGGTGCCGCTCTACACGGGTCCGACCACGGTGAATGGTGGCACCCTGAGGTTTGCCTTTGCGGACAGCGCCACTTTTGCCACCTCTGGCGTCACCGTGAACAACGGCGGCACTTTGGATTTGGCTCATTTCGACACGCTGCATTACACCGCAGGTGTTGGTGCCCTCAGCGTCACCAGCGGCGGCACCATCACCGAAAGCGTGGCCGGAGTCCGCTGCACGCTCGCCAACAACGTCAACATGACCGGCGGCACGCTGACTGCCGTTGCTACGGGCGATGCCAACGGCAACTACTCGTTCCTGACCGGTGCGGGCATCAACGCGACGTCCGATGCGGCCGGAAATCCAGCGAGCATCAGTGCCCCGAAAATCTCCATCCAGGGTTCACCGTTGAATGTGAATGTGACCCGCGGTGCGCTTGCTCCGGCGGCGGATTGCGTGATCAGTTCCGTCATTAGTGAATGGGGTGCCAATTCAGCCATGATCAAGTCCGGTGGCGGTGTCCTGAGCCTAACCGGCAACAACCTCTACTCCGGCAACACCACGATCAACAGCGGCGTGGTGAGCGTCGGTCCCGCCGGCTACCTGTACAACGCCGCCTACAACGACACCGCGGTGGTCACCATCAACACCGGCGGCACCCTGCGCTTGGTTGATTTCGGCTACGGCACTGCCGGTGGCACCGGTCAATTGTCCGTTTACGCCGCCCGCCGCGTCATCAACGGCGGCTTGCTCGAAGTTACCGGCCCCGGCCACGCCAGCGGCAATGATTTCACCGTTGGCAGTTCGGGGGGCACCTTCCGCTACAATCCGGCGCTGACCACCGACACGCTGGTGCTCAGCGGCAATGGCAACAGCGACATCACGTTGAACGGCTTCGCCATCATTGACACCCTGGGCAACATCACGTCCAACGAATCGATCATCGGCAGCGGCGGATTGCTCAAGACCGGCAACGCCACGCTCACCCTCAACAGCGTCAATACCTACAGCGGCCCAACGACGGTAACCGCCGGCACCATCGCCGGGGTGGGCACCATCGCAGGTGCTGTGACGGTGCAGTCCGGCGGCACCCTGACGGTCGGCGGCGCCACGGATACGACTACCGGCACGCTGACCATCAACGGCGCGCTGACCTTGCTTGGCGACACGCTGCTTCGCATCAACCGGGACGGCACCAGCGACAAGATCGCCAAGACCGCCGGTGCGCTCACTTATGGCGGCACCTTGACGCTGGCCAACGTGGGTTCGCCGTTGGAGGCGGGCGACAGCTTCACCTTGTTTGCCGCAGGCGGCACAGGGTCGTTCAGCACGATTTCTCCGGCGATTCCGGACAGCAACCCGAGCCTCGTCTGGGATACGAGCTTGTTGGCCTTGAGCGGCATCGTGCGGGTCATGCCAGCCAACACGGTGGTTACCCCGGCATTCAGCCTGACGCCCGGCGGCTACGTCGGTGCCCAATTGGTGGCCATCACTTGCGGCACCGCTGGAGCAACGATCCATTTCACCACCGATGGCAGCACACCGACGATGTGGTCGCCGGTTTATACCACTGCCATCAGCGTGCCGACCGACACGCCGAGCATCACCATCCAGGCGCTGGCCACCCACTCGGGTTGGAGTCAAAGCGCGGTTTTGAGCGGCACCTTCGGCACCACCAGCGTGCCAACGTGGATCAACACAGCAGGCGGATCCTGGTCCACGGTTGATAACTGGCTAGTCGGCGCAATCGGCAGCGGCTCGGATATGACGGCCGATCTGAGTACGTTGGATCTATCCGGCGGTTCCGCCACCGTCACCCTCGATGGTGCCCGCACCATCGGCGGCATCAAGTTCGGCGATACCAGCGAAACCAGCGACTGGACCGTCAACACCGGCAGCGCAGGTCCGCTCACGCTGAACGTCACCAGCGGCTCGCCGGTGATCAACGTGGTCAATCGGACTGCGACCATCAGCGCGGTGGTGACCGGCAACGTCGGCCTCACCAAGTCCGGCAACGGCACTCTTGCCCTCGCCACCCAGGCCACCTACACCGGCGGCACCACCGTCAATGGTGGCGTGTTGAGCCTGATCGGAGGGGGCGGTGTCAGCGGCACCATCCGCGGCAATGTGACAGTGAATCCGGGTGCCACGCTGCGCTTGGCTGCCAATGATTGCACCGGCTACGGGACCGGCACGGACCGCATCACCAGCATTAATCTGGTCGGCGGCACACTCGATGTGGCTACTAACGGTGGCGCTGGCCAGAACCAGACGATCTCGACGGTGGCCATCACGATGAACGCGGGTGCCATCACCGGTATGGGCACCAGCACATTCGATTTGTTCAACAACGGGACGACCATCACCACTGTCGCGGCCGCCACGCCCTCGACCATCAGCGGGCTCGTGCTCGACCTGCGTCAGGATGATACGCAATTCAACATTGCGGACGGCCCGGCCAGCGAGGACCTGGTGATCTCGGCGGTGGTTTCGAATGGCCCTAACGGCAACCACAACCTGATCAAGTCCGGCCTTGGCACGATGGTGCTCTCCGCGGTGAATGTGTACACTGGCACCACCTCCGTCAACGCCGGTACCTTGGCGGTGCCCGGCACGATCAGTGCGTCGGCGGTCACGGTGGCATCGTCCGCCACGCTCGACGCCGGCTCCAACGTCATCGGTCACGCGGCGCTCGGTTCGTACGTCACTATCAATGGCGGTGGCCACCTTGCGTTCCACATCGCCGGATCGGCTGCGGCCCAGGTCACCCGGACCATCGCCGGCACCCTCACGCTGGGCGACGGAAACCTGGTGGATATTTTCGCCGCCGCCCCCCCGGCCGCTGGGACCTACACACTCGTTACGGCCGCTGCCATCAGCGGTGAAGCGGGCCTCGGTGCCAGCCTGACGATGCCGACCGGCCAGACCGCCACCCTCAGCAAGAGTGGCAACAGCCTGGTGCTGACCGTCGTCACCGGCGGCTACTCCAGCTGGATGGCGGCCTTCATTGCCGCGGGCCTAACCGGTGATACCACTCCCTCCGGCGACCCGGATCACGATGGCATCAGCAACCTGATGGAATATGTGCTCAACGGCAACCCTGGCCAATCATCGATGGCGATCCTGCCGACGCGCACTGAAGACGCGGCGAATTTCATCTTCACGTTCACCCGCTTGGAGGAATCCGCTGCCGACACGACCCAGGTGTTTGAGTCCAGTGCCGATCTGGCGGCGTGGTCGCCGATTGACATCCTCACCCCGTCGGTGGATCCACGCGTGGTCATCGGTGCGGCGGTGGGCGGTACCCAGGTTGTCACCATCACCATTCCAAAGGCCGGTGCCACCACCCTGTTTGGCCGCCTCCACGTGACCCAACCCTGAGCCACCCCTCACAATTTGCGCCATGGCCACCCGGCCATGGCGCATTTTTTTTGCACCCCGCGCGTCTCGATAAATCGCGCTTGCCCCGCGGCGGCGGATAGGGCATGGCAGGGGCATGGCCATTTCCGCGATCCTGTTTGATTTCGACGGCGTGCTGGTGGACACCGAGTGGCCGATCTATCAGTCGTGGCGGCGCCTCTTCGAGGCCCACGGCCACCCGCTGCCGCTCGACGTCTACACCCGCTGTATCGGTTCGGATTTCGCCACCTGGTCGGCCAAGACTCATTTGGAGGATCTCACCGGACTGGATTTCGACTGGCATGACCTGGACGCCCGCCGCCAGCAGGAAATCCTCGCGGATCTCAGCGACGAGCCACCGATGCCGGGTGCGCTTGAGTTATTGGAGAAACTCGCGGCGGCGGCCATGCCCTGCGCGGTGGTTTCGAGCTCGCCGCACCAGTGGGTGGATGGATGGTTGGAGAAACTCGGGCTCGCCGGGTTTTTCCAAACCGTGGTGTGCCGGGGTGACGCGCCGCGAATCAAGCCGGCCCCGGATTTGTTTCTGGCAGCCGCCAAACGGCTTGGCTTTCCGGCTCCCGATTGTCTGGTCATCGAGGACTCACTCAACGGCCTGCTCGCCGCGCAGGCAGCGGGGATGCCGGTTTGGGTGGTGCCCAACCGGGTGACCGATGGCTTGGATTTCGCGGCGGCCCAGCGGGTGCTGCCTTCGCTCGCCCACTGCGCGGCGGCGATGTGACCGAGCGGTCGCGGCGGGCAATGGTATGTGGTCCCCAGTGTAGTTGAATAAACCATCAGGGTTGGCATGAAATATGCTTTGACTAATCCGGTATTCTAGTTTCAATCGCCGCGTTCTTTACTCCTACTCCGGATCAGTCTCAGCCGTTATCGCGGCGTTATCAATTTAGTCGTTACCATCCATGAAGAGTTGCTCATTTTGCAAACTGCCGTTGTTGGCAGCCTTCATCGACGACAAATTCTCCGGTTTTTGCCTTGTCGCCGGCCGGCAATGGGTCGACCCGCAATCCACTTTCTGACACCCGAATTATCGAAAAAAACCCAAACAACGAACACACCATGAAGCAAAATCGTAGCAATCCTTTATTCGCCCGGTTCTTCCGTGCCAATTCCATCGTCAGTGCCGTCGTCATGACGCTGGCCGGCGTCGCAGTCCAGCCCTTCGCCTTTGCCGCAGACCAGAACTATGTGGGGCCCAACGCCTCCAAAGTTTGGAACACCACCACCACCAACTGGGATAGCGGCGCGGTCTGGACCAACGGCAACAACGCAATCTTCAGCGGCACCGGCGAATCCGTCACCGTCACCACCGCGACGGCCAACGGCATCACTTTCAGTAGCGCCGGCTTCACTCTCACCGCTGGCACCCTCACTCTGGGCGCTGCCGCCACTCCCATCGTCGCCACTGCCGACGCCACCATCGCCTCGATCGTCGCCGGTACTTCGCTCGGCCTCTCCAAATCCGGCGCGGGCGTGCTCACCCTCAGCGGCGTCAATACCTACACCGGTGCCACCGCCATCACCGCAGGCACCCTCAAGCTCGGCAACGCGGCGGGCCTCGGTGCCTCCTCGCTAACCACCGTGAGCGCGGGCGCCACGCTCGACGTCGCCGGATTTGCCGCGGCCTCGCGGCCGATCACCATCGCTGGCACCGGCGTGTCGGGCACGGCGCTCTATAATAGTTCCATCGCCGCCGGCCCGACCCCCGCCGCGCTCACCCTGTCCGCCGATGCCACCCTGGGCGGCGCTTCCAATGTGGACGCCGCGGGATTTGCCCCGAGCAGTCTGGATTTGGCCGGCAAGACACTCACCATCGCCTCAGGTCGTCTGAAAATGGGCACCAATAACATCACCAGCGGCAACATCGCCGTCAGCAGCGGCGCGGTTTTCTATCCGAGCGGGAGCACCACGCAAGTCGGCGGCACCGGCACCATCACGCTGAGTGGCAGCGCCATCATGGATGTGCGCGACTACAACAACACCGCCTGGACCAACCGCCACGGCATCACCGTGGACGGCGGCACCATCTCTAACGGCGGTGCCGCGGCTGCCAGTCCGAGCAACGGCGGCGGTGCCCAGTCCACCATCGGAAACAATATCACGATCAACGCCGGCGGCGGCACCCTCAATCCCAATAACACCGGCTTTGGCCTGAACCTGCGGTTTACCGGCACCCTGAGCGGAGCTGGCGCGCTGACCATCAATGGTGGCAGAAGCGTCGAGTGGTACGGCGATGTGTCGGGTTACACCGGCAATGTCACCATTTCCAGCAGCCTGCCGCTCATCTTCATCGGCACCGCCAATCAAATCTTCAATGGCGCCCTGGCCGGCGCGGGTGCAGTGACCAAGAACGCCGCCACCACCGCCACGCTGGCCGGCAACAACTCCTACACCGGCACCACCACGGTGAGCGCTGGCACGCTCACCCTCAGCGGGACCAATACCACCACGGGTGCCACCGTCGTTAGCGCGGGCACCACCCTGGCCTTGAATTACGCCACCAACGACAACCGCAAGATCGGAGCCGGCGCCCTCACCCTGTCCGGCGGCACGATCCAGCTCGCCAGCGGCACTTTCGCTGACTCCGTGACCACCACCACGCTGACGGCTGGCACCGTCTCCAGTCTCACCCGCAGCAGCGGCAGCGCCACGCTCAACCTGGGTGCCGTCACCGCCGGATCCGGAGCCGTCCTCACGATCCCTCAGAGTGGCATCGCCAAAACCACCAACCCCAATAACGCCGGCGGTACCCTCGGCTCATGGGCCGTCATCGGCGGCACCGATTGGGGGATGAATGACGGCACTGGCAATATTGTCAGCTACACCGGTTACTCCCTTGTCACCCGCCTCTCATCCGGTCCGCAAACCATCACCGATGGTTCGGCCACCAACGTGCAAATCATCGAAGGCACTGGGGCGGCCGCTCCGATTCTGTTGGGGTCGGCTACCACCTCCGTCAACTCGCTCAATCAGAGTGCCAGCGGTGGCACCAGCGCCGCCATCATCGATCCAGCCGGGCAGACTCTGGTGGTCAACTCGGTCATGATCGGTACCGGCGCGGGCGCGCTAACCTTCGGCACCGGCACCAACAATGGCACACTCAAGAGTAGCGGTACCGCACTTGGTTTCCGCGACCTCGCCGGCGCGGGTACCACGGTCAACTCGGTCATCGCCGACGGCACGGGGGCCAGCTCGCTCAGCAAGGATGATTTGGGCGCTCTCACGCTCACCGCAGCCAACACCTACACCGGTGGCACCACCATCGTCGGCGGCTCATTGCTGCTGACGGGCGCGGGCTCGCTCGCCGCGGTCTCCACGGTGGACCTCACATACAGCGGCACCTCCTTCAACCTCGCCGGCATCAGCGCCAGCGGCGCGACCGTCGGCTCGATCAACGGAGTCAGCGGCACCACCATTGTTCTGGGCAGCAAGAACCTGACCGCAGGGGGCAGCGCCAACACCAGCTTCGCCGGCATCATCAGCGGCAGCGGCGCCTCGCTCACCAAGACCGGCAGCGGCAGCCTCACGCTTTCCGGCGCCAACACGTACAGCGGCAACACCGCGCTCAACGCGGGCACGCTTGTCATGGGCAACAAGAATGCGCTCGGTGCGTTCCAAACGGGCAGCCCCGTGACCCAGGTCACAGTGGCCTCCGGCGCCACGGTGAATTTCAACGGCGTGGCAGATGCAACCTACGGCTACACCATCGCTGGTGCCGGAGTGGGCAGTGCCGGTGCCTTGCTCAACAACGGTGCTGCCATCGGCACCGGCTCGGCCCAAACCACCAACATCAAACTCGCCGCCAATGCCACCGTCGGCGGCTCCGGCAGTTGGTGCCTGCTTGCCAGCGCTTACGGTGCCACCTCCCTCGACCTCGGCGGTTACACTCTGACAAAGGTTGGAGCGGGTACCTTCTCCCTCTGCAATAGCACGGTGACCGCAGGCACCTTCACCGTGGCGGCCGGCGTGCTGGCTACCACCACCACCGCACCGAATACCAGCGCTGTCGCACTCACCCTCAACAACACCGCTGGCGTTTCGCTGACTCTCGCCACCGCGATGTCAGTCGGCTCGCTGACCGGCGGCGGTGCCACCGGCGGTGGCGTCGCCCTGGCCGCCAACACCTTGACCATTGGGGCGCTCAACACCAACACCACCTATGCCGGAGCCATCACCGGCACCGGGGTCGTCGTCAAGAACGGCAGCGGCACCCTGACGCTCTCGGGCGCCAATACCTACAGCGGTGCCACCACCGTCAGCGGCGGTACCCTCGCCCTCGACTATTCAATTACCAGTGTCTCGAAACTCTCGGACACCGCCGCCCTCAACTTCAACGGATATTCAGGGCTGTCGCTCAACGGTGGCTCGCACACCGAAATCGTGGCATCCACCACGCTGAACGCCGGTGCCAATGTGTATATCTCCCGGCCGTCCGGCACGGGTATTCTGCAGATGAAAGCCATCACGCGCAATACCGGCGCAACGATCAACTTCGCTTCGCCCAGCATTGCCACCACCGACACCCTCAACACCAACGGCATCCTCGGCGGCTGGGCCATGATCGGCAACGACTTCGCCTGCAACTCGACCAACGCCGCCAGCGGCCTGATCACCGCCTACTCCGGTTACACCGATGTGACGCGGACTGAGACCGGTACCAAGGTCATCGCCGATGCGGCCACCAGCAACATCCGCATCACCGAAGGCACTGGCAGCACCTTCGCCAATATCACCCTCGCCGCCGCTACCACCAACATCAATACGCTGCTCCAAAGCACCGTGGGGGGCGCCAGCGCGGCAACCGTTGCCCTGCCATCGCAAACCCTGCGCTTCGGGCCTAGGGGTGCCATTTTGTCATCATCCGGCGCGGGCAATCTGACCATCGGCAGTGTGGTTGGCGAAGGCACGCTCATGCCCGGCCAGAACGTCAACAGCATCGCCAGTGATCTCACGGTCACAAACAACAGCAGCGGTGTGATCACCATCAACTCGCTCATCGCCAATGAGCCCGTCCCGGCGTCCCGCACCGGCAGCACGACAACCGCCAGCGCGATCGTCACCGGCCTTAGCGCGACCACCGATTTGGTGGTGGGCATGACCGTCACAGGCACCGGTCTGGCCGCCAATTCCACCATCGCTTCCATCCAAAGCGCGACCCAGATCACCCTCAACGCCAATGTCACCACAGGCGCCGCCGGTACCTCGCTGACCTTCGGCGTCTCGCCCAGTGGCTTTGCCAAAGCCGGCACCGGTGATGTCATTCTGACCGGTGCCAGCACCTATACCGGCACCACCAGCGTCACCGCCGGTAGCCTCGAAGTCAGAGCGAAGAACGGTGATGTGGGCTATATCGTCAATCATGGCGCGACGCTCAGGTTCGGCTATTCCACCGGCGGTGGTTATTCCAACACCCCGATGACCATGTATGGAGACGGAGTCTCGGCGACGAGTGGCGTCTATTTGTTGGGAGGAACATCCTACAATGTCGGCAGCGGATTCGTGATTAACGACGCGCCCACCACCATCCGCCAATACGGCAGCGGGGTGGCCACCATCGGCATCTTTGACACCAATTCCAATCCCGGCCTGTCCACCACCGCCGCGGCATCCGGATCGGTGGTTGACTCGAACATCCAGTTTGTGTCCCGCGGCTACGGGATGGTGGTCACCACCGTGGTGGGTGCCAATAGCGCCACCGGCGACTTGGTCATGAATGGACCGCTGAATGTGGCCGGCACTGGTCTTTTCAAGCGCGGAGCCGGCTCCCTGGCACTAAATGCCGCAGCCATCTCAACGAATGGGGGCTTGCAGTTGCAGGCCGGTACGGTGATCACCGGTGCTACCAATGCCATTGGCACCAACGCAGTCGTGAGCATTTCCGCCGGTGCCAAACTCGTCGTCAACGGCACCAGCCAGACGCTGCCCAGCATAGCAAACTCAGGCAGCGTCACCGGCGGTGCCGCCGCTCTATCAACCCTGAACGTCAGCGGAACCGCCGCTTCGACCTCCGCCGGCACCCTCGGCGGCTCAGGCACCAATGACAACAACCTGGCGCTGGCGAAAGCCGGCACCGGCATGCTCACTCTGACCGGCAACACCAGCACCTACGCTGGTGGCAGCACGGTCAATGGCGGCACCTTGCGCATCTCCAACACCGCGGGATCCGCCACCGGCAGCGGTGGAGTGACCGTGAACAGCGCCGGCACGCTGGACGGCGCCGGCACCATCAGCGGAGTGGTCACGGTGGGCGTCTCTGGCGGCACCATCAGCCCCGGCCTTGTCAATGTTGGCGCCCTCAATGTTGGCGGCCTCACCTTTGCCGGGACCGGCACCCTCGTGGTGAGTCCCGGTGCGAGCAGCGTGAACGTCACCGGCTCCAACGGCCTGACCACTTCGGGTGCGACGGGTTCCGTGGCGATCAACATCGGCACCACGCCGCTGGCTGCGGGCACCTATCACCTCATCAGCCATGTTGGCGGCATCCAGGGCACGGGCCTCGGCGCATTCGTGTTGAGCACCACGCCCGGCGGCGCTTACAGTTATACCTTGCAAGACAATGCCGGCTACCTGGATCTGCGGGTTTCCACTTCGGCGATCTTCTGGAGCGGTTCGCTCAGTTCGGATTGGAGCACTCTTCCGGCTGCTCTCAACTGGTTGGCTGGAGCCAGCCCGAGTTATTTCTCCACTGGAAATCAGGTGGTGTTTGACGATACGGCGAGCAACACCACCGTCACCGTCGCGATGGCGGGCGTTGCCCCCGGTGCCGTTCAATTCACCAACAGCACCAACGAATACACACTGGGCGGGGGTGCCGTTACCGGCAGCACCGGCCTGCTTAAAGGTGGTACCGGACTGTTGATCATTTCTAACACCAATTCCTTCACCGGCGCGGTGACCGTTAGCCAAGGGACGCTGCAAGTGGGCACCATCGGCAACGTCGGCATGAACAGCGCCCTCGGCGCTGGCACCAGCATCGTGCTGAGCGGAGGGACTCTGAGCTACGCTGGCAGCGCCGCCAGTACCGACCGCACGGTGACAGTCAGCACGACCGGCTCTCTCGAGGTCGCGAGCGGCCCGCTCACGCTCACCGGCGTGATCAGCGGCGCAGGTGCCTTGACCAAAACCGGCTACGATCCGCTCATCCTGAACAATCTCGGCAACACCATCGCCAGCATTGTTATCAATCAAGGTGCAGTGTCGGTCGATGATATGGCCAAACTCGGAACGGGCACCCTCGCCATGGGCGGCGGCACGCTCGACGTCGTGGGCTCCACCGCCCTGACCACCGCCAAGGCCCTCGCCCTGCGCTCCGGTGGCGGCACCATCCAAGTCGACGATACGGCGGGCCTGACCTGGTCCACCGGCATCACCGGCACCGGTGGGATGCACAAGACTGGAGCCGGCACCCTGACCTTCTCGGGCAACATGAACTTCTCGGGTGGCGTCATCGTCGACGAAGGCACGCTCCTTATCGGTGGCGGTGGCTGGTATGTCAATCCGTTCGGACAGACGAACCTCATCACCATTAACGCCGGCGGCAAGGTCCAGACGGCTATCGTCCACGGCCTGGGCACGGATAGCAACACGGTCTTCGTCAACGGCGGCACCCTGCAAATCGCTTCCGGACAATACGTCAGCAGCTTGCACATGGCTGGCGGCTTGGTGACCGGCGGCAATCTGTCAACCTTTGGCGGCACGATGACGTTTGACGCCAGCACCACCGGTTCCACCATCGCCAGCCCGTTGAACTGCTATCCTGCGACTGCCGCGGCCACGCTGCAGGTGGCGGACGGCGATGCCGCCACCGACCTGCTCCTCAGTGGTGTCGTCAGCAATGTGGGTAACCTCATCAAGACGGGCCTCGGCACGCTGGATCTCAGCGCTGCTAACACCTATGTCGGCAATACCACGGTCAATGCGGGTACCCTCCACCTCACCAGCACCGGCAGGCTTACTTTCGCCATCGGTGCCACCAGCGGACTTGCTAACAAAATCACCGGCACCGGGGCGGTCATCGTCGATGGCGCATTCGTCATCGACACCAGCGCGGCCACCGCACTCAACACCGGCACCTGGTTGCTGAACTCCATCGCCACCCTGAGTGTCACCTACGGCGGCACCTTCTCCGTCATGAACACCGACGGTAGTCTGTGGACGGATTCCGGCACCGGCAAGTGGAGCAAGGCGGTGGGCACCAAGACCTGGACCTTCGACAAGGCCAGCGGCACACTCACGGTGCTCGGCAACGGCTACGCCGGTTGGGCCGCCACCCACGCCGGCGGCGGCACTCCGACCCAGGACTTCGATGGCGACGGCGTCAGCAATGGCCTCGAATGGGTGCTGGGCGGATCTGAAACCACCAATGACCTCGGGAAACTTCCCAAGGCAACCACCGCCGCGGGCAACCTGGAGTTCACCTTCGTGAGGGATCAACAAATCCTCACCGATGCAGGCACCACGGTGGAAATCGAAGTCGGCACCAACCTCGCCGGCTGGACGGATACCTACACCGTCGGTGTCGATACCGCAGGCTCGTCCGCATCGCCTGGCGCGACCGGCACGGTGACCGTCACCGCGAACACCCCGGTGGCCGGTAAGGACACGGTGACCCTCACGGTGACCCAAGCCCCGGATGCGACGAAATTCGCCCGCATGAAGGTGCTGATCACCCCGTAATCGGCACCGGCAGCATATCCAACGCCGCCTGCTTTCAAGTCCTAGTGGACGAGATGGCAGGCGGCAATTGCACCTCAAGCGGCGCTCTGTGAGCGGCCGCTTTGTGGTGTCGCCACGTCAGCAGCGGCGGGGCAGGGGACCTCGGTTGCCAAGTCCCGCTGCGAGTGGTCCAGCCCCTAGGCGCAGAACTCAGCGTTCGTCCTCGGGCGTGCCAAAACATCGGGCAAGTTCGCCCGCCCGAAGTTGCCGTAAAGCGGTTGCCTGCACGCACAGCCTGCCGCGTCTCGCGGCAGGCTGTGATTGCCGCGTCTCGCAGCAAGTCATTCGCGTGATCTCTGCGACCCCTGCCCAACAATCCACCACCCGAAGATTTTCCAACAATATGTCTGTGCAAACCGGGGCGGGTGACTATCCTCGCGCCCGACGGATTTTTCCATGAAAGTCACCCCTAACTCCGGGCGCTTGCCGCCCCTGCGTGTTTTTCCCGAGCGCCGCTCCAGCCTCCGGTTGTTGCCATGGCCCTCATCCCGGAAGCAAGTTTCCCGCAGGGTTAGCCGGTTGTTTTGCGTCCTGCTGATGGCTGCCGGATGGCTTCCCACCACGCTGTTAGCCGGTCGCTATCCGGCCACCGGCACCCAGACATTCGCCGGCACCGGTCCCATCACCAGTCTCGGCGATGGCTCGATCATCGCCTCCAGCAACAACGGTTCCGACGGTTATCCGGCTGCCGCGGTGCTCGCGAACCGGCTGCGCCTCACCATGGCCGGCACCGGTAACACCAACTCCTCATTCAAACTGCCGGATCTCGACATCGGCAAGTCAGTCGTATCCTGGGATGCTACCCTCAATGTGCGCATGGATAAGAGCGGCACCGCGGCAGACGGGTGGTCATTGAACGTCGGCCCCATCCCCACTGGCAACGGCTCGGGTGAGGGCGGTTTTGTCATGGCCAACGGACTGATCGTCGCCTTCGATACCTATAACAACGGAAGCAACGACGTCCCCAGCATCGAGATTTTCGCCAACGGCATTTCGGTGGGCAATTTCCCCCGAACCTTCAGTTTCGACACGACACCCCGCAGTCTTGCCATCCACTGGGATGCCAATGGGCTCGACCTCACCTATACCGTCAACACCACCCCGGTGGTCATCTGCACCAACCTGGCCACCCCGGGTTACGTTCCTGCCCCCGGTCACCGGTTCGCCTTCAGCGCCCGCACCGGCGGATCCACCCAAGGCACATATCTCGACGACTTGTTAGTTTCTACCGTGCCCGAAACGCAGCTCGAAACCGGCGGCCCGGTCATCGGGGAATTCGCCGCGGAAAATTCCACTGGGCTCGAGGATGAAAATGGCGACAGCAGCGACTGGATCGAAATCTATAATGGCAGCGCCAGCCCGGCCAATCTCGCCGGTTGGTGCCTAACCGACACGGCGGCCACCCCCGGCATGTGGGCCATTCCCAGTGTCACGGTCCCGGCATATGGCTATCTGACGGTTTTCGCCTCCTCCAAAAACCGCAGCAATCCCGCCTATCCGCTGCATACGAATTTCAGCTTGTCCAAGACCGCCGGCTATCTGGCCCTGATCAAGCCCGGCGGCAGCGCCGCCAGCGAGTTCACCTACGGCCCGCAGGCGCAGGACGTCAGCTACGGTTTGCTGGCCAGTGGCAATGGTTATGCCTATGGCTATCTGGAAACTCCCACCCCGGGCAGCAAAAATACCGGCCTGCAAGCCGCCGGCCCGCCTGCGGAGGATGTGGTCTTCCTCAAGGACGGGGTGGCGATCACGGGCGGTCTCTTCGCCACGAATTTCACCCTCACCATCCAGCCGCCGGCGGCAGTCGGCGCGGTGGTCAGATATACCATCGACAACACGCCGCCGACCGCCACCTCCTCGATCTACTCCGCCCCGCTGCCGGTCACCGCAACGCGCACCGTCCGCGCCCGGGTTTACACGCCAGCCTGCCTGCCCGGGCCCGTAAGCAGTCGCACGTTCCTGCAGCTCGATAGCACGCTCACCAACTATCACGGCAGCGGTCAGCCGTTTTCCTCCAACCTGCCGATCATCGTGATGGACAGTTTCGGCGTGCCGGTGGACGCCTATTCCGACGCCACCCAGGCCCGGCCCTACCGGTTGACCTATGCGGTGGCCATCGACCGCAACCCGCTCGCCACCGGCACCGCCGCCAATCGCGCCGTGATCACCGGGCCGGCGGATTTCCAAGGCCGCAGTGGCTCCCATGTGCGCGGCGAGACATCCGCGGATTTCGCCCAGAAAAGCTATGCCTGGGAACTCTGGAACAACGACAACCAGGACAAGGCCGCGGCAGTGCTGGGCCAGCCCGCCGACAGCGATTGGGTGTTACACGCCCCTTACACCGATAAGACGCTGATGCGCAACTATCTGATCTATGACCGGATGCGCGCCCTCGACGGCACCTCCGCCGCCATGGGCGTCAGATTCGTCGAGGTCTTCTACAACCAGGATGGCGGCCCGCTCACCGAGAGCGACTACCGCGGCGTCTATGTGCTGGTGGAGAAAATCAAACGCGGCAGCAACCGCGTGACCGTCGATAAATTGAACGACCTGATGACCGACGCATCGGTTGTCAGCGGCGGCTATATCTTCAAAAAAGACAAGTCCGGCATCGATAATGTCAGTTTTTCCACCAGCGCCAACGCGCAGACATTCCAGTTTGTAGAGCCCGCTGCGCCCAACGCCGCGCAGCAATCCTGGCTGACGAGTTATATGAACAACTTCGAGACCGCCCTCAACGGCGCGGGCTTCGCCAATCCCGCCACGGGTTACGCAGCCTATATCAATCCCCTCAGTTTTGTCGACAACCAGTGGTTTGTCGAGATCGCCAAACAAATCGACGGCTACCGGTTCAGCACGTATTTTCACAAGGATCGCAATGGCAAGCTCAACTGCTCGCCGCTGTGGGATTACAACCTGTCCTTGTTCAACGCCAACTACAACAGCGGCGACATCCATACCGGTTGGTACCGGGATATCCTCGGCAGCGCCGATTATTATTACTGGCCGCGCCTGCTCCAGGATCCCAATTATCTGATCCTGCATTGGGACCGCTACTGGGAACTGCGGCGCGGCTCCTTCGCCACCACCACCATGCTCAATTACATCGACTCACTCGCCTCCCAGTTGGTCAACGGCAGCACCACCCCGGTGACCAACAGCATGCCCAGCCTGCCACCGCTGGCGGAAAACCCCGCCATGCGCCACTACCGGAAGTGGCCGCTGCTCGGTAGCTATGTCTGGCCAAATCCCGCAGGCTATCAGACCCGCACCAAGTTCTGGAACGGCGCCACCCTCACCCCCACCGCCTACACCTCCGCCGACGCTGAGGTCGATGCTATGAAGAGTTTCCTCCAGCAGCGCCTGGCTTGGATCGATGACCAGAACTACGTGGGCACCACGGTCTATCGGCCGCCGGTCATGAGCCGCTCCGGTGGCAGCGTGCCCGCTGGCACCACCCTGGCGCTCACTCGCTACAGCGGGACCGCTCCATCCGGCTTTACTTACGCCAACGGCGGCACTCTCTACTACACCACCAACGACACCGATCCGCGCGATAGTTCGGGTGCCGCCGTCGGCTTGGCCTATGGCAGCCCCGTGGTTCTCAATAACTCCGCCACCGTCAAGGCCCGGCTTTATGCCAATGGCAGCTGGTCACCGCTCACCACCGCGAGTTTCATGGTGGACGCGGCCCCTGCCAGCGCCGCCAATCTGGCAATTTCGGAGATCTGTTACAAGCCGACCTCGCCCGCTCCCGGCTCCGCCGAGTATCTCGCAGGCTTCACCTCCGGCAATAACTTCGAGTACGTCGAGTTGCTCAACGTCAGCAGCGGTAATGTCGATCTAACCAACTTGAAGTTCTCCGTCGGCATCACCTTCAGCTTTGCCGGCGTCGCCCAGTCGAAGCTCACCCTCGCTCCCGGCGCTCGGGTGCTGGTGGTGGGCAATGAGGCGGCCTTCAGCATGCGTTATGGCAGCGGGCTCGCCGGTGAAATCCTAGGCACCTTCAGCGGAAACCTCAGCAACAGCGGCGAAACTCTCACCCTGCTCGCCGCCAACGACAGTATCATCGCCAGCGTCACCTACGGCATCGCCGAGCCGTGGCCGGTGGCGGCACAGGACGCCGGATACAGCCTGGTACTGGCCGCCCCGACGCCCAATCCGGTGTACGATGCTGCTGCGTTTCATGCCAGCGCGCAACCCGGCGGCACCCCCGGTGTGGCGCCCGGGCCGCCATTCTCCGGCGATCCCGCGGCGGACAGCGATCACGACGGGTTCCCGGACTTGTTGGAGTATGCAACCGGTTCCTCGCCCACCCGGCCAGGCAGCGCCAACCTGCCCACTGCCGGCCGCGCCAATCTCGTCATCGGCGGGCTTTCCCAACCGTACATGACCTTCACTTACCGGCGCGCCGACGCCGCCGATGGCGTCAGCTATTTCGTGGAATACTCCAATGGACTCGGCTCCTGGTCATCCGCTCCCGCCGATGTCACCTATATCAACACGTCCTGCAATAACGACGGCTCCTCCACCGTCACCTGCCGCGCCACCGCGCCCATCGGCAGCGCCCCCAGACAATTCATGCGCCTGCGTGTCGCCCAGCCCTAGTGCAGCCCGTCTTACGGAAAACACTTTAAGCGGTTTTATTCCCGATTGCTGAATGCTCAATTGAAGTTGCGATGGCGTTCCGTCAATTCAACAATCAAAAATCATCAATCGGCCATCATCAATCGAAGAGGTTTCCGAATAGTATGCTATCTGCTTGGCGGGCTACACCAGCCGGTTGATGGCGCGCTGGCGGATGAATTGCCGACGGGTGCCTGCCTCTGGCAGGTGTTTGGGCGGGTGGGCGGTGGAGTGAGGGCGGTTGCGAGTAGAGTCCCCAATGGATGAACATGCCGAACTTCGCGTCGCGGAACCACTGCATTCGTGCATCGTTCTGCGTACGCCGGCAGCGGACAGGGTGACCATCATCATTGCAGCTCACATTTCTTCTTTCATCATTCGAATTATTGGGGTTTGGAACTTGTATTCACCAGCGGTGCGATGAACTTGGCAAGAATGGCATAACCTGCTGCATTGGGGTGAAGACCATCGGAGAACAGACTGTCGTTGAGGGTGCCGTCGGTGTTGCGGAACTTGTTGCCAAGATCCAGCACGTCAATGTACGGGCGCGGATGCAGTCGCGTTTGCAGCAGGTAGTTCACCTTGTCAAGATCCGCCTTGAGTTTCGCTTGGTCTTTGCGCGGCAGGATGCCGAGCAGCAGGATGTGCGTCTCTGGCAGTTTGGCGTGAATCCCGCGGCAAATCGCGTCGATTCCTGCCAGAACCTGTTCGGGAGTGTCGAGTTCGAGGTTGTTGGTGCCGATCAGCACGACCACCTGTTTGGGGGCTATGCCGTCCAGTTCGCCATGCTCAATGCGCCATATCACATTCTCGGTGCGGTCCCAGCCAAAACCGAGATTGGCCACGGCGTGGGTGCCAAATGCCAGTTTCCAGGCGTCAGGACCCCACACGTGAGGCGCGGTCGGAGGGCCTGCCCAATAGTGGGTGATGGAGTCGCCGATCATCACGAACTCCGGCGGATGCGTCTTGAGTTGCCCGAGGGCTTGCTGGTGGCGAGTGGCCCAGTTGTAGGTGGCATGGTCGCGATCCTGGGTCACCGGAGCGGTGGAGCGGATCACGGGTATGGGCTGCTCGGCTGCATGTAATCTTACGGAGGTGGCTTGATTGATAGAAACGGTGCCGGTGGAATCGCCGGTTCCGCCGCCACTCCACGGCGTGACGTGAGCCTTGGTTCGCAAGACCCATTTGGCACCGGCCTTTATCTCCGGCACGGACAGCGTGTATTGGTGGTTGTGATGTTCCGATCCCGCCGTGCCTGCATGCACATCGCGGGCGACAACGTTGCCATCGGCGAGCAGCTCCACGGCGTCGATGCGCAGTGCATCGGCACCACTTTGATAGTTATAGGACACGGTCCATTTGCCGGGCTCGGGTGTTCGATCAAGCGGCAGATCGAATGTGGTTCCATCTTTGAGCGCAGGATTGGGCGACCACGTGCCGGCCTGGATGCTTGCAACATCCTTCCAATAGTTGACGCCAAGGGCATCGAGGCGTGGGAGGTGGCCGGCGAGCCGTTGCTGGAAGCCGCTGAAATCCTTCGGCAGCGGCTGGTGCCAGGCAATCTCGGCCAGCGCGCAGAGCCGGGGGAATGCGAAGAGTTCCAGGCGCTCGGTGGTTTCGGTGGCGCAGGACCACAGATTCGCCTGCACGCCGAGGATATGTACGGCTTCTGCCGGGGTGAGTTCTTTAGGCACCGGGTCGTATTGATAGACGTCCTGCAGCGTCTCCACGTTGCCGCCAAACCCGGGTGGATGCTGTGGAGATGTGGATTGCCGATGGTCAAAATACAGCGGCTTTTCCGGCGACATCACGGCATCGTGGCCCGCCTTGGCCGCCTTGATGCCACCGGCGGTGCCGCGCCAACTCATGACTGTGGCCGCAGGGGTGAGGCCGCCTTCGAGGATTTCATCCCAGCCAATGATCTTGCGGCCGTGGGCCGTGAGAAACGTTTCCATCCTTCCCATGAAAAACGCTTGGAGTTGGTGGCCGTTGGCGAGGCCCCTGGTCTTCATCTCCGCCTGGCAGTCCTTGCATCCATTCCATGCCTCCATGCCCACCTCATCGCCGCCGCAGTGGATATACTTGCCTGGAAAGATGCTCATCACTTCAGTTAGAATATCTTCGATCATCCGGAAGGTGTCCTCCTTGCCCGCGCAGAGGACGTTGTTGCCGGGCACGCTTGGAAACTTCTGTTCACTCATCGGGAATAGGAAGAAATGGTCCACCTCGGTCTTGGTGCCGCCGCAGGCGAGGTTTGGATAGGCCGCAAGCAGGGCGCGCGAGTGACCCGGCATCTCGATTTCCGGCAGCACCGTGATGTGCAGTTTGGCGGCGTAGGCGACGATATCACGCATTTCCTGCTGCGTGTAAAACCCACCGTAGCGGCCGACCGGTGCTTGCTCGCGCCACGCGCCGATCTGGGTGAGCAGCGGGTATTTTTTGCTCTCGAAGCGCCAGCCATGGTCGTCCACCAAATGCCAGTGGAACACATTGAGCTTGTGCATGGCTAACAGATCGAGCCAGCGCTTGATGTCATCGGGCGTCTGGAAATGCCGGGATGAGTCGAGCATCAGCCCGCGCCAGCCAAACCGCGGCGCGTCGTGAATGGTCACGCAAGGCAGTGAGCCATCGGCTGCCCGCAGTTGCTTGAGAGTCTGCTGCGCATAGAACGCTCCGGCATCCGATGACGAACGGACCCGCGCGCCGGTGGGTGCCACCTCGATCTCGTAGCCTTCCGGCGGCAGACCCGCTACGTGGTCGACGCTCACCGGGCCATCCTTTGGCATGACTCCCTCGCGCCACTCGACTTTTACAGGGGAAGGAATCAGCGCGGGATGGAGGCTTGCCTCCGCAGGATTGGCGGCGAAGGCGTTCATGATCGGCAGGATGGTCGCCAGCAACACAGTGATTTTGTTCATGACGGGATGAAGACCGATAGCGACTTCGATATCAATGATTTCTTTTTTTGAAAGTGACGGGAACGGCGCACGCCTCTCTGACGTCTCATGGGTGGAGCCAGTCAGGGGCCAAACATCATTCACCGTTTGAAGGTGATACCGTCGGCATTTGGGCCGAGTTCGACGAAGGAGGCATTCCGCGTGGCGGGCTCACCGAAGACCGCGACATTTTCAAAGGTGACGTTGCGGCTGCTGTGGGATTCATCGATGCCGGCGACACGGATGATGCGTTTGCGGCGTTCCGGGCCGGTGACGCTGAGGTTGCGGAAGGTGATGTGGTCCACGTGGCCGGGCACTTTGCGCTCCATGAACTCGTTGACCAAGGGGGTGATATCAATGACATGCGCCGGATTCATGACGCCCACATATCCATCGGCGTTGAGGCGGATGTTCTCGAAGGTGATGTTCTCCAATTTCATTTCCTCGCCGGGTTGCAGCGCGAAGCCGATGTTGGGGCCGAAGTGAATGACATCGAGATTGCGGAACGTGATGTCACGCATCGCCGGGGCGCGCGATTCGTGCCCTAGCAAGACGATGCGCTGGGACTCGCTCCACAGCACACAATTTTCGACGAGCATGCGCTCGACCGGGCCATCTTCGAACCGGTGGCCCTTGAGAGCGAAGCAATCATCGGCGGTGCGGATGAAGCAGTTGCGGACGGTGATATCGCGACTGTTGGTCGGGTCGATGCCGTCATCGTTGATGTTTTTGCCGCCCACAATCTTGACGTTGTTGAATGATATCTTCGCGCTGTTTTCAAGGTAGAATGTCCACTCCCAAGCACCGAGGACGGTGATGCCTTCGACGCGCACGCCGGAGCTGTGGCGGATGGTGTTCATGAATCCGCGTTCGAGGATCCGGCCCTGCGGGTCGTGTTCATTCGAATTGCCCGGCCGCGGCCCGTGGCGCCAGGTCCACAGCGAGCCGTCGAGGACGCCGCGGCCGCGGATTGTGATGTTGCGCCCTTGGACCCGCAGGCCCGCCTGCACGACCGCGCCGCCATCCAGATAGAGCGTCTGATTGTCGGTCAACTCGATGATACCGCCCGGCGGATGGTGGAGGCCAGGACCGAAATAGACCACCCCTGGTGCGTTGGCGGCGGGCACATCCTGGTCCGGCGGGTTGGCGAAGATGAGCAGCGGGCTGAAGGGGCCGTTAGGTTCGAAGCTGAACTGCCCGGGGCGCGTGATCGTGATGAATGCAACATTGGGCGCGGCAAACCTCGGCTTCAACCCGGCGGAGGCCGGTTGCACCAGCCCGCGGTCGAGGGAGGTGCGCGACTCGATGCGCAGTTCCACCGGCCCGCCCGCGAAGTCAAAGGACACGAACCCGTAGTCGCCATAATCGAGATCCCAGTTGTCGTCGTTGACCCGCCCGTCGTTCTGAATGGCGCGGCGCACCGGAGCAGGCTGCCCGTTGATGGTGACCTGATAGTTGGCGAAGATCATCTCGCCGGGCGGGGCCGGGTGGATGACCAACTGCGTTTCGGCGGCAGTGGAAATACCCGGCACCAGCAGCCACGCGAACAGCAGCAGCAAGCGGCGGCGGTTGATGGGTAGTGGGAAAGCGGAAAGAGTGTTCATCGGGCGGTAGTGATCAGGTTGTTTGCTGGTTGTTGAGAGTTAGAGCCCAATTCGCAGTTTGACCTGCCAGGATTGCTTTTCCTTGGGCGCGAGCAATCCACCATGCCCCGCCTTGACTGCCGCGGTCAGGATGTCGGCAGCGCCATTGGCAGGTTCGAGCGCGATGTGATGATAGCCATTCCATCCGTCGCGCGTGAGCCAAATGCCCAAGGTGTGGTTGCCGCGGTTTTCCAATCGGTAATCCAGCCTGACTTCGTCTCCGCACAACTCGATGCGGCGCTCAAAATGAAACGGCGAAACCGCCAGCGTGACGGAAGTATTCAACACGCCGCGTTGAAAGGCGTTCAGATCAATCTCCCACGGTACGCTCCAAACTTCGCCGTGATCTGGCAGCTTGCGGCCCTTCCAATCGCACGGCGCAATGGTAGGCAGACACTCGTCCCAACCCGTCATGGGGCTGGTGGCAAAGTCATCGCCCAATCGGTTGCGAAACAGCTTCCTTCCCGCTGGCGGATGCCACATCCACTCGCAACCGGTGGCGAGATTTCGCAGCGAAATGATCTTCGCGCCCAACTCCGGCACGAGCGCGATCTCCACCGCCTCGTTCCGCAGGGCAAACACGTCAAAGCCCTGTTCCGAGAGGCGGAAGGTTTTGGTTGGCTGCATCGAGTTGAGGGTTGGCATGGATCAAGTAAGTTCGTTGTTCAAGTCATGCGCTAGCGGGTGGTTGGGATCGCGTTGCAACACGGTGGCGAGGAGTTTTCGAGCAACGGACTTTTGCCCGAGGCCAAGCCGGGCCTGCGCTTGCAGGAACAACGCGGCGGTTTCCTGACTCACTTGCAGGTCGTCGTCGAACAGCAACATCGTGGGGAGCGACGTGGCGAAGTAATCAATCTTCGCTTGTGACTTCTTAAGTTGCTGCGCGTAGGCGAGCAAGTCATGGAACAACTTCTTGGCCTTCGCGCGTTGCCCGAGTTTTTCCCACGCCAGCGCGGAGTAATAGGTCATCCCGCTGAACGCGCGGACGCTCATCTCCTGGAAGTCGCCCTTGAACGTGGCGGCGGCAAGCCAATGCAGTCGTGCCTGCTTGGTTTCGCCGTTCGCTGCCAACGCGCAGCCTAGCCAGTATTGGATGTCGCTCTGGTTGGCGAGCAGATGCTTCGCTTCGCCGAGATTCAGGGGCGCGGTCAACGCGGCGCGGAAATGTGTGGCAGCGGACGCGGGTCCGGGCGGACTGGATTTAGTTAGATCGGACTTATGTCGGCTGCTGCCACCAAGGGCAAGGCGTCCCAGCGCGAGGTGCGAGCGCACCCATTGGCCGAGTGGGCCGCCTTCGCCGCCTTCCCAAGGCTGGAAATAGCGGGTGCTCACGAGCAACAACGCATTTTCGTGTTGCCCGGTTTGATTGTACAGCGCGCACAGTTCCACGCTCAGATCGTCGCGCTGTTGGACGAGGGGGAGATGCTTTTCCAATTCGCGCAACCGTTTCACCGGCATTTCACCGAGGCGCTTCCAGAGTTGGTCACGCTCGTAGAGCAAGCGTGCGTCGGCGGGGTTCGCCTTGAACGCGCGGTTGTAGGCAGTGCGGGCCTTGGCTGGTTGGCCGTGGATATTGAAGTAGCCGATACCCAAGTTGCGCCAGACGATAGAGAAACCGGGATCAAGCTTTGCGGATTTCTTCCAATGCTCGATGGCTTCGGCGTGGCGGCGGCGGTCGTAAAACAGGTTGCCGAGATAATACGACGCTTTCGCATCGCGCGCATTGGCGCGCCCCGCTGCTTCGAGGATGGCAATCTCCTCCAGCCTTGCGGGAAAGCAGTAATCCGGCGGTAGCGCGGCGGCGTTCTTGAAGTGCTTCAGCGCGGCCTTGTCGTTGCCGCGCGTTTGTTCCAACCCGCCGAGCGTGTAGTGGACGAGCGGCAGCGCGCCCCAGGATTGGTCGGGCAACTCTCTGCTTTTCGCTTGAGTGGTTTGCAGAATCCCAATCGCCTCCGCAAACAATCCCGCGGCGGAAAAATCGTGCGCGATGTCCAGTGCAGTTTGTAAATCGCACCCCATTTTATCGCCGCGCAAATGCCGTGCCCACCCATCTAGCGGATCAAGCGAAAGCGTTGCACGCAGCAATGCCTCGGCCTCCACCGCGCGATTGAGGTGGCGTAGCGCGATGAATTTCAGGTTGCGGGCGCGGAGGTTGTCCGTGTCGAATCGCAGCGAGTAGTTCAGGTGATCCACGGCGGTCGTCCAGTT
>CAIVSK010000217.1 GCA_903908495.1 Akkermansiaceae bacterium | reverse complement strand
CTGGTTGGTGGTGGCAAACTCCGCCCAGGACACATTGTTCTGAACAACGGTGTTCGACTCATACAGGCCGGTGAAGTTGTGCTTCCCCAGGATCTTGGCCAGCGTGGTGTTGCCCAGGAAGTCTGAGGTGCGCAGTTCCAACGTGGGAGTAATCCGAAGGGTGTTGCGAACGATGGAGCTGGCGTTATTGAGCGATGGAGCCGACGCTGCATTGCCTACATAAGGACGTCCCGCATTCGGATTGGTCGTACCGTCGGCATAGGTCGCGTTGACATCGATGGTGATCGCGTAATTTGAACCAGTCAGCCATTGGGAGGCTCCCTGATCGTACGCGTGGTGGTCAACGGCCACTTCGATCGCCAGGCGGTCATTGAAGAAGCTCTGGTCGAGGGCGACATTAAACGCACTCCAGTTCTGCCACTCCTTCTTGTTGGGACCGTCCAGGAGATTCGTGTAGAAGTTGAAGATGCTGGGATCGGTAATCACCGTATCGTTGTAATACACGCCACCCGGGACGGCGTGCTGAGGGTAGCTGAAGTTGGGATTGGTTGTAGGCGCTCCGCCACCCGCGGTTCCGATGTAAGCCGCATATTGGCTCATGGAGGGAATGCCAAAGGGCCTGAACCCGGCGCCAATGCTATCGATTCCTTGGCCATAAGCCAGCCCCTGGTTCATCGTGCCGGTGATGGCCTTGATCGGACTTCCGCTTGGCGAAAGTGCGCCGGACACATTGTTGTTCCCCGGCTGGGTGTCCTCATAATAGTTGACGACGTCCGGCCAATACGTGCGGGTTTCGGACCAACCACCCAATTCGTACGTGGCCGATGCGAGGATGCTGCCCGAGCCACCCGGCAGGAGCATGCCCGAGGGATTCACATTCGAGAAGCTATACTGATTGAGGATCATTTTGTTATAGCCAAGATTGCCATTGGCATCCGCCCCGGACTTAAACCATGGCGTGATTTCGTCGACAGGCGGGAGTTGGCGGGGATTGTTGGAACGGACCTGGCCTTTCTCAAAATTGGCGCGGATGGTGGTGGTGTTACCTTCGCCAAAGAGCTTGGGATCATAGCGCAAAGCACCGAAGTAACGCGTGCTCTTGTTGTAGGCAAAATGCTGCTCGAAATTCTCGTCGTCCTTCAGAGCGGCAATCCGGATCGCGAGCTGATTATCGATGAGGACCCTGTTGAAATTGACCGAATCGCGGACGGAACCGTATTGGTCGATGCGATTTTCAACATTATTGGCGTTCTTGAAGGAGGCATCGTTCGTGCTGGTATTGATGATGCCGGCCGGACTGCCCGTACCGAACAGGATCGAGTTCGGCCCGCGCTGCAGGTCGACGCGGCCGACGTTAAAACCATCCCACGGGATGTCTGAAATGAAGTAGTTGCGGGTATTGTCCGCCGAGTCCAAACCACGGACACGCGTGGTGACGTTGACCGTGTTTTCCTGATAGATGGGAGCTCCCGCGATGCCCGTAAAGTTACCGCGGATGCCCGCGACTTCCGTGCTCGGAGTGTAGACCAGCAGGTCGGCGTTGTTCTTCGCCCCGGTGTCCTGGAGGAATTGCTGCGTCACAACGGAAATGGACGAGGCAATGTCTTTCAGGTCGCTGCGGACACGGGTTCCAGCCAGCGTGGCGCTGGCTTTGTAGCCACCCTGGTCAGCAGAAGCATCGACAACGAAGGGAGACAGCCGGACCACTTCTTCGGTCGTCTCGGTGGAGGCGACAGTCGTGGGCTGCGTTTGGGTCGTGGTCGTCACCGTGGAGGTGGTAGTCGTGGGCTGCGTTGCAGCGGCTTGACCGAACGACCTCGGAACAACCGCGAGACTCAAGACGGCGGCGGTAAGAAACGCACCCGCCGTAAGATATTTGCGTGTCATAAGGTTTGTTGGGGGTTGTGGGTTAGTCTTAACGTTAAGGGTAGCGTCAGGATCAATGTTCATACGTGTTTGGAGTCAGAATTTGATGGCACATCCACAGGACATGCCACAAAGGGGGCACAGGAAAAACGAGAGGGGTTAAGGTTTGCTCTCGGTGGCTGACGGAAACCATGCAGGGCCAAGGTCATGATACTTTCAATTCCATGATTGAACAAAGGGCGATTTTCTCATGGATTTAATGCATTAAATGTGGCAAAATGGCGTTTATCATGGGTAAAGCCGTAGCGGTGTTTGGTGAAGTGGCGTGCTGTCGGGATGGAGGCGAGGGGCTCCGAGTGGGCCGTCCCTCGGGCTTCTGCCCCATACTCCCGTTCGCTGCAGCGCGTTTGCCCGAATGGATCCGCCGCTCGCGCATCCCGGAGAAGATCAATAAGGCCGCGCTCATGGGGCAAGAGCACTGCCAAAAATTGCTGGTTTTCGCCGGCACTTCCTTCTCCGCCGCCGCCGAAGCACTCAACGATTTCATCCCAACCGCCGAGCGCAAATCCCGCGGCGATCGCCGCCCCCGCCATTTCCGCGCAATCATCTTCCCGCCTGGCGAGAATCTCCCTGGCAATCTTCCGGCTCCATTTCCGCCGCCCCCACTCTACCCACCGCAAACTCCATTGCGCTGCAAATGAAAACCCTGGGAATACACCGGCCGACCGAAATCGCGCTGGCGGGTTACGAGAGCTTGCTACAGGAGGCTCAAGACCGGCCCTCCACGGTCTTCCCGCCGGAGAAGGAACTCGCGAGGCGTTGGAAAGTCAGCCAGTCGGCCGTCAACCGGGCCGCTTTGCGCCTGATCGCCGCAGGCCGGCTGCACCGCTCCGGCTACAAGCTGATGCCGGTTGCGTCCGCCCTAGGGACGGTCTCCCTGGCGGGGGCGCGCGTGGCCGTGCTGACGCATCGCATCGCGAGATTTCCCGCCCTGGCGGAGGAAGCGGACCGACGTGGGGTGCAGGTGGAGGAAATTTTCTACATCGGCCGCGACAGCCTGCGCCATCACCTGCGGCTGGCCGCCCAGAAACGGCTTGAGGGTGTGATTTTTCATCTCAACGAAAGCGGCTGGGAGTGGGACAATGAAACCGCGGAATTCGACCGGTTGAAGATCCCCTGCGTCGTCGCCGAGGAAGCGCCGCCGGGACCCAACCTCGTCGCGGAGGATCTGCACGGCGCCACGGCAAGCCTGATCGCCCATCTGACGAGCCTGGGGCACACGAACATAGTCTGTCTGGGCGTGGCCCGGCGCATGCATCGTTCAGTCGCGGTGTGGCAGGCCTATGAAGAGACCTGCCTCCGCCTGGGCCTGCAGGATTCGGCCCGGCAGATCTACAAGGCGACCTCGGATCTCCGTGACGTGGTCCGCCTCACGCTGCGCCGGATCCGTTCCGAGTGCCCCGCGGCGACCGCCGTGGTGCTGTCCGAAGCGGATCTGATTGCTGTGTTCGTCGCGGCCGCCAAGCTGGAAAAGATCAACATTCCGCGGGACCTGTCCCTCGTGGCCGTCGGCGATTCGGCCGATGCCCGCAACAGTCAGCCGGCGGTGACCTGCGCCGGCTTCGACACGCGCATCCTGGGACACATGGCCCTCGACCTGGTGTGCCAGAATCTGCTGGAGGTGCGCCGCACGGGCCGGCTGCTGCCGCGGCAGCGGCTGCGGCTCGAGGCGACCCTGCGCCAGCGCTCGTCGGTCGCGGCCCGCGCCCCCGCCAAGACGGCAGGAGCAGACCAGGGGCACGGCATGGAGAGACCGACTTCGCGCAGTTGGCCACAAGCGCGCGAGCAGCGGCTGCGCGAGGCGGAGGAGAGTTGGCAGCAGCCGCACCGGCTGGCGACCGGGACGCAGCCCGGGGTCTTTGCGCCCATGAACCTTGCGGGCCTGGCCAACCGCTCAATCACGCGCCAGAACAGCTGGCTGGGCAACCTGCCGCTGCTGCACTTCGGCCCCGGACGCAAGTCCATCCACGGGGTGCCCTTCGACGTGATCGACGAACACAAGAACCGCGGCAACGCGGCCGTGGTGTTGCGCTCACATCGTTCCCTTTCCACGGCGGGACGCATGCTGCCGGTGGAAGTGGCCATCCCGGTGAGACGGCGGGTGCGGGCAGTGTATTTTTTGCACGGCTGCGGATACGTCGGTGAACCGGTGCCGTTTGCCTGGTACGATTTTTATCTCGCGGGACGACGGCCGATTTCCGTGCCGCTCGTGGCCATGGGCATGGGCGAGCCTCCGCCAGATATACCCCAGCCCAATATTCAGGACTGGTGGTCTGACTTTCCGCAGTTCAACGGCGCTGGCGTCCGGCATCTCGTGATCACCGAGAATGGCGATCCCTTCGACTACGAGCGCTACCTTTACACGCTCGAATGGGAAAATCCCCATCCGGAGGCGGAACTCGCCACGCTTTACCTCCGTTCCAACCCCGCGATGGAGACGACCCTGGCGCTGCTCGGCATCACGCTCCTGACGGATTAGGATGCCGGCACCAGTCTTTGCGCTGCCGCGGGGGTGCCCACGGAGTCCCGCCACACGATTTCGGTGGGAAAGACGATGGTCTCCTGAACTTCGGGCGCGGCGTGCCCGTGGTGTTGGCTGATGCGCGCCAGCAGCGTTTCCACAGCCGCGGCCCCCATCGCCTGCAGCGGTTGCCGCACGGTGGTGAGCTGGGGCACGGTCGTGCGGGCCGCCAGCGTGTCGTCAAATCCGGCCAGCGAGACGTCTTCCGGCACCCTGAGGCCAACCTCGGCCAGGGCCTCCAGACAGCCGATGGCGCTGCTGTCGTTGACGCAGAAAATCGCGTGCGGCAGCGGCTGCCCCATGGAACGTTCCAGCCATTTGCTCATTGCGCGCCGGCCTTCGTCCATGCTGAAACCCGCGTTCATCAATAGCGACGCGTCAAACGGAAT
>CAIVSK010000216.1 GCA_903908495.1 Akkermansiaceae bacterium | reverse complement strand
TTACCGAAACACCGAACACCGGTGTTTCGGTGCTTCGGAAGAGCGGTGTTTCGGTAAGAGCGGAAGAAATCAGCGCGCAACACGGCTCTTCCTCTCTCCTCTTACCGAAACACCGAAACACCGAAACACCTCTTCCGCCCCCCGGTCCGGCCACCGGCTCCTTCAACGACCATCACCGGGAATGCAATTTCCTGGCAATACGCACTCCATCTCCGGGGCAAGGCGCAAGCGAGATATTCCGAGCACGGCCAAACATGAACAACACCCTACTTGCTCTTTCCGCAATGTGGCTCATTGGAACGCCTTTTGTAGCGGCGGCAGTGACCATCGATCCGACGCTCACCATCACGCTGGAACATCCGATCCTGCTTTCAAACGCGGATTCGGGAAAACCCGTAGCCACGGGTATCAGCGTGATTCCCGTCGGATTCCCGGTTGGGGCCAAGCTGACTTACTCGTGGAAACAGGTTCAGGATGTGCTCAGCCCGCTGGCCGCGCCGATGGACAATGAGCATCAGATCACGTTCAGCCCCGCTGGCAGCTCCAGCACAGCCGCCGCCATCACCGGCTCCGGTGTTTTCGAAATCCGTCTAACCGTTACCGACGCGGAGAACAGGATAGCGGTGAGCCGCAACACATGGGTCCATGTCTGGGACTCCCGCTCGCCGATCATGGTGAATGGAAAACCCGATCCGCTCTGTGTCGCGCCGGGGAGCCGGCCTCCGCCATCGGTTCGGAACCTGTCACCCGACCCGGGGCCGTTCCGGCACCCGCGCTTGCTTTGCACCAACAGCGATTGGCCGGAAATCAGCACCCGCAGCCGCCATGGGAAACTTGCGGCAATCGGCCTGGCGAGTCTTCAAAAGAGCCACAAGGAGACCCTGGGCAATCCAGAGAGCCCGTTTGGCAAGCTTGCGGCGACCCTCGAAGCCTACGCGGACACGGGCTTCAAGGGGGCGGCCCCGGCCCTCACCATGGGCATTGAGGCGAAGCAGACCGAAAAGGGACTCAACTGGGGTGAGGCGGTCGGGAAACTCAGGCAATTCTCGGGAGAACTCCGCAACGCTGCGTTTCTCGCCTGGCTGGATCAAGATCCCAACACGCAGTTCGCGAAAGTTCCGCAGCCGCAACGAGACCAGTCCCGCAAAATCGCCAAGATCACCGCCGCGCTGTGTCAAGCAATCCTGAGCCAAACATGGGATCAATCGACGGGGAAATTCAATGAGGCGTCGCCGTTTTTCAGCGAAGTCATCGACCTTCCCGGAGGCCGCATGCCCGACATGGGCGATGTTGGCTTGGCCTATGATTTCAGCGCAACGTGGATGACCCCCATCGAGCAACAAGCTTCCCGCAACTTCCTCTTCGCCCAGGCCGCAGGCCGGACCACAGGTGCCAGAACGCCCGGCTTTGCTTCCGGAGTACACGGCCGCCTCCAGCGTGGCTACGAGCAGAACGGCGATTTCATGAACATCGAGGAGGGCAAAATCTACAACGCGCTCGCCGTGGAGGGTGAGGAAATGGGCGTGTCCGAATCCGTGCTCAAAATGTTCACCACGATTCCCAAGCCGGAGAAATTCGAGACGTCTCCCGACATCACGGGCTATGACCTGATGATGCCCGCCGATGCCGACGGCGGCGGCGCAAGCAAGATCAGCCAGCCGCTGGCCGAAGCCGCCAGCTGGCCGCACGCCCGCAAGGCCAGCATCGAGAATCTCCAGCGCGCCATTTGGTGGAACGACGATTGGTATGTCTCGCCGTGGGGCTTTGAATTGAACCGCGAAGCCTATTACGGGTTCAGCGCCTGGGGCCTCTGGCCGACCGCCGTTGCCTATGCCCGGCGCGGCGCTGAGAACCAGTTTGTCACCGGCTTGCTCTATCAAACCGTGCTGCACCTGCTGTACTCGATCTATCCAAAACAGATCGGGGGGAAATCGGACAACTACGCATCCAACATCCACCTCTTCGACCACCACGACGGCGGCTGGGACTACCGGCAGAACCACCTCGTCATGATGAAATACATGTATCCGGACGATTCGGCCGTGGACTACATCTACGCCGCCCAGGCTCCCTTCATGGGCTACAATCCCTTCATCCTCACACTCTTCGGGCTCGATCCGGGGATCAATGGCAAGGTGACCACCCTGCCCGCGTTGGCGCAGGAAAAGGACCTGCCCGTGACCAAGGTCGATCCACAACAAGGATTGGTGGTCGCCCGCAGCGGCTGGAACGAAGATGACATGATGCTCTACTTCGACGAAGGCTGGCCAGACACAGGACACATGCACGCGGAAAAGGGCAACTTCGGGTTCCACGCCCTCGGTCGCGCATGGAGTTTCTCCCCCGGCTATCACGCCGTTGAAAGCACCTATCAATCCGAAGTCCTCATCCAGGATCCGCAATTCGCCAAGGACGCGAAAACCCAGGGTTACATGGGCGAAGGGCCGAATCTGCAACCCGAAGCAAGCACCTACCCGAATTGTTTCCCCACCCCGCCCGGACGTCTATTCCAGGTCGAGGAAAGCCCGGACAAACTTTACACCCTGATGGCCGGCGACCACTCGTTCGCCTACAATTTCTGCTGCGGTGGAAACGGCGTGGACACCGGCAAGTCGCGCCGCGAATTCATGTATCCGGGCCTCTATGAGGAAATCGTCAAACGCATTCCTGACGGTGGGAAGATGTTCAACGAGAAGATCAAGCTCACACCGAACTACAACCCGGTGCAGTATGCGTTCCGCAGCATCCTGTTTGTCCGCGGAGCCCGTCCGTATGTCCTCATTGTGGATGACATCAACAAGGACAACACTCCGCGCAACTACCGCTGGCAGATGAACTGCAGCAGCATGTTCGGCCCGCCCGGGCTTTTCATGGGGGAAAATGACAAACCCGTCGCTTCGGATCTCGAGGCGGAACCCGGCGCGACTTCCACCGGGGCCATCCTGCTGCACAGCCCGATCGACAAGGGCACCGGGAACGGCCTGCCACGCTTGTTGCTGCGCGACCTCTCAGAACTGGGAGCGACACCCGGAGCCCCGCCCGTGGAAGTCAACAGCTTCCGGATGCGTGACGATGATCCCAACAGCAGCGTTCACCGGGCGTTCCTCTATAGAAACCAGGTGCCGGACCCGAAGTTCAAAGTCCTGCTCTTCCCCCACCGCAGCGGAGAACCACTGCCCGAGACCACATGGAACAAGCAACACACCCAACTCGCCATCGACCTGAAGAACGGACGGGTTGATGTGATCAGTTTCGACAACTCGAACCCGGACCACCGCACACGCATCAAAATGACCCGCACTCCGTGAGACGTATGCGTGATTTCTATTGGCAATAGTATCCGGATTTGTCACGGTTTGTTGTCTGGTATCCGGCTTGATTTTCGGAAAAATCTTCTCTCCCACGCCGATTTCCCTTGGTCCGGGAAAGGAGAGCCGTACCCTTCGCTCGACAAAGGCCATCCCATCACACACCTCTCACGATCGTTTGGCCGCAAAAACCGCCCCGTTCACCCCCGGCTTCAATTTTTTCAGCATTTCAGCGTTCACCCCTCCCTGCCTTCTGCTTTCCCCGCAGCCCTCTTCTTCTGCTCTCCGAACCGCCCTTTAGCCCTTCATGGGCACCAACCGTGGAAAGCAATTTCCTAGCAATTTTCAAACCATGCCCCCCCGCCTGATCCTACTCGCGGCACTTCTCGCCGCTACCGCCCTCCATGCCTCGATCCCCGATGCCATCCCCTATCAGGGCCGTATCACCGCCAACGGTGTGAACTTCACCGGTACCGGCCAGTTCAAGTTTGCCATCTACCAGCACGCTACGGGCAACTACACCCCGGCTGCGACTACGGCCGTGGTTAACAGCGGCTTCATTACCAGCGTCACCATCGTATCCGGCGGCTCCGGCTATTCTGCCGCCGGCGTCACCGTGAGCTTCACCGGTGGCGGCGGCAACGGAGCCACCGCTACGGCGAGTGTCGCCAACGGTGCCATCTCCGGCGTTACGGTCACCGGCACCGGCTCGGGCTACACCTCCACTCCCAGCGTCGTATTCACCGATCCCGCAGCACCGGCCCAGCTCTGGAATAATGCTGCAGGAGCCACTACCGGTGCCCTTGCCGAGCAGGCCGTCGCTGTGGCGCTCCCCGTCAACAATGGCAGCTACAATGCCGGCTTGGGCGACACCTCCATTCCCAGCATGGCCGCCCTGCCTGCGTCACTTGTTCCCGCCGCCGGCCAGCGGGCCTTTGTTCGCGTGTGGTTTAACGACGGCACTCACGGCTTCCAAGCCCTCTCCCCCGATACCGAGCTGCGCAGTGTGCCCTTCGCCCGCGAGGCGGCAGCCGTCGCAGGTATTGCATCGGTCACGCTCGCACGTACCGATACCGCTAACACATTTACCAACGTCGATGGACTGACTGTCACCGGCACGGGGCCCCAAAACAACTACTTCCCACCCAGGCCTGCCTCCGGGGCCTCGATACCAGTCACCGGTGCTGGCACCCGCATGGAGTTTCTCCCAGGTTACAGCGCCTTCCGGGCGGGCTCTGTGAATGGCAGCCAGTGGGATGCCGCCAACATCGGTGCCTATTCCACCGCCTTGGGCTACAACACCACCGCCAGCGGCCCCTATTCCACCGCCTTGGGCTCGGGGTCCACCGCCAGCAATGTCGGTGCCACAGCGATGGGGCTCAACACCATCGCCAGCGCCAACTCTTCCACTGCCAGCGGCTACGTTTCTATCGCCAGTGGATACGGTTCCACGGCCTTGGGTGACCACGCCCAAGCCACAGGCGAAGGCTCCACCGCGCTGGGCAAATACACCACCGCCGGTGGCCTCTACTCCACTGCATCGGGTAACTACTCCCAGGCCACAGGCTACGGCACCACGGCCTTGGGCGTGTGGACGGCCGCCCGCGGCTCCTTTTCCACGGCATTGGGGCTCTCCACTTCCGCCGAGTCGTTTGGAGAAACTGTCCTCGGGTGTTACGACACCAACTACACCCCGGCCGGCACAGACACTTGGTCGGCAGCCGATCGCCTCTTCGTCGTCGGCAACGGAACCTCGGATACCGTCCGCTCCGATGCGCTCACCCTCTACAAGAACGCAGTGCTCACCGTGAAAGGCAACGGGCCCAGCGTCAGTGCGCCGGCCGCTGATGCCACAGTACCGGTGGTTGGCGCGGGTACGCTGATGATGTTCCTACCCGGCTACAGTGCTTTTCGCGCGGGTTCGGTCACTGCCTCGCAATGGAATGCCGCCAATATCGGCCTCTACTCCGCCGCCATGGGCCTCAACACCAACGCCAGCGGCTACGCAGCCACCGCCATGGGCTACGACTCCACAGCCTATGGCGTGGAATCCACCGCCATGGGCTGCTCCACCACTGCCTTCGGCAACTTCTCCACCGCCATGGGTGCCGACACCAGCGCCAATGGCAGCTTCGCCACCGCCATGGGCTTCGCCACCTACGCCGCGTCTTGGTGCGAAACCACCATCGGGTGCTTCAATACTGCGGCCGTCGGCCCCAGCGCTAGCAATTGGGTCGGAAGCGATCGCCTCTTCGTTATTGGCAACGGCACGTCGTTATCCGCCCATTCCGACGCCCTTATCGTTTTCAAGAACGGCAACGCTACGCTGCAGGGCGACCTGATAGCCAAGTCGTTTGTCACCACCTCCGACCGCAACAGCAAGGCCGATATCATCCCTGCCGATACCGCCGCCTTGCTGGCCGGCGTCGCCGCCCTGCCGATTGCCACCTGGAAGTTCAAAGAGGAAACCGTTACCCACCTCGGGCCGATGGCGCAGGACTTCGCCGCCGCCTTCCATCTCGGAAGCACGGATACCGGTATCGCCACCGTCGATGCCGATGGCGTCGCCCTCGCCTCGATCCAGGAGCTCAAGAAACAACTCGACGCCAAGGATGCACGTATCGCAACTCTCGAACGCGAGCAGACCGCCACCAACGCCCGCCTCGCCGCCATCGAAGCCAAGCTCGCCAAGTAGGACCGGTCTTTGACCGGTTCATCTGCGGAGGACCGGTTGCCAACCGGCTTTCCCTGCGCCCAGCACCCATGCCCGTCCCCTAATCTCAATTTGTATCGTCCGAATCCCTCCTCACACCCAAGGTCCGGCCGAAGACCTGACCTACTCCAAACCATGAAAGCAGACATCCTCGTCGCGACCTTCGTCGCGACCCTCCTCGCCCCTGCCTTCGCCTTCGGCCAAGCAACTCACATCGCCAATCCGGCCATCGTCTCCGGCGGCCACTCCACCAGCGCCAACTACACCCAGGATAGCGCCATCGATCTCTGTGCCTCCGGCGTGGCGACTTCCGCCGCCTATGCCAATCGTCCCGGCTTTGTCGGGCAGCTCTACACTGTAACCGGCCTTGCCATCACCGCCGGTCCCATGCCGGCCACGGTGGGCGAGCGCGCCACCACTCATCTCGCCGCCGGTGCCACGCTCGACGACGCCTCCCTGCTGGTTCCCGCCGCCAGCCAGATCGCCTGGTCGGTGGTGAGCGGTCCGGTCACCGCCATCGCCACCAACGGTACTGCCACGGCCGACTCGGTGTATCAGGACACCCCCGCCACGCTGCGCGGCACCTATGCCGGTGCCTCTGGCACCCTGGTGCTCACCGTGCGCAACACCACCTCCGACGACTTCGGCCCCTATGCTGGCGACGGCCTGGACGACAACTGGCAGGTCGCCAACTTCGGCCCCAACACCCCCCTGGCCGCCCCGACCGCCGACCCCGACCATGACGGCCAGACCAACTTGATGGAGTTCCTCGCCGGCACCAATCCCAACCTCGCCACCTCGGTATTCACCGTTTGCGTAAACAAAGTGGCCGGCCAGCCCACCAAGATGGCTGTCGTATTCGGCCCGGTGACCACCGGGCGCACCTACCGGGTGCTCGCCAGCACCGACCTTAAGGCCGCGAGCTGGGCGGATATCTCCGGCCCGCTCACTGGCACGAGCGGCAATCTCACGTTTAGCGATACCGCCGCCACGGCAGCGCGGAAGTTCTACCGCGTCCAGATTTCGAATCCGTGAAACAATGGTTGCCTACAAGATTAGAGGCTGGATTCCGGCGTGGGATTCTCTGGTGCGGCGTGTGGTTTCTCGGCATGGATGTCGGGGAAGTCGCAAAATCGTCCGACTTTGGGAAAACCTTCCACGCAGTCAACAGCGGCCTTGCCAACCATGGCATGTCCTCGCTCGCGGTGGACGTGAAAAACCCCGATATCGCCTATGCCCTCACCGAGGGCGGCCTGCACCGCAGCAGTCTGCTCAATAGACCCTGCCCACAGGTGCGACAAAGCGGATTTTGGACTGCGAGTAACGGTGGTGGTGTATTCATATCATTTTTGGGGTGATCTTCCAGCGTGTCCGCCGTGGCGGTGCTTGGCGTTTCGAGTCTTGGTATGAATCCGTGGCAACCGTGCCGCGACCGACTCCCAGTCGCCCAGATGGACCCGCATCAGGATCTTCCAAAGCTTGCCGTGGTTTGGCACAGAAAAATGCAGCAGCTCGTGGACGATCACATAATCGCCAAGGTCACGTGCCAGGTCTAGCAACTCATCGTTGAAGCTCAGCGTACCCGCCGTCGAACATGACGCCCACTTGCGGCGCATCGGGCGGACATAGATTGACTTGGCGGCCACATTCAACGTCCGGGCCCATTCCAGCACCCGTGCCTTGAACTCCTCCCTGTCCCGCCAGCAACCGGCGGTGGCCGGCGCATCCCGCGCCGGGCCGGCAGCGGGGCGTCGCGCGCCGTCTCTGTTTTTCCCTGCCGCAATCATTTCCGGAATGCTTTCTCCAAGAGAGTAAACAACGCCTCCACCGTCGCCGTGACTTTTTCCAAATCCTCTTCCTCAGAAAACACCGCGAAGGTCACTTGCTTCCGCAACTCACGCAATTCCGCTTCGCCGTCTTTCCAACCGGGGTGTCTGCCAAACGCCTCGCGGATCTTAGCGCTGACCTTTTCTGCGTTTGGAACGCCGTCTTCCGTGAGTTTGCAAAGCACGAAGTAACTCAGTCCATCCAGCCCTTTTCCCGCCTGCTCGTGCTTTCGGCGCTTGTTCTTCTCCAGTTCCTTGAAAAGTTCTGCCAGTGCTTTTTCGGTGGTGGTTTGCCGGTCCTCGAAAGCTTCCTGCACGGCTTTTGCCCGCTCTGCCATTGCAACCAGAAATGGATCGTCGCTCTCATCCTCTGCTTGCTTCTCAATGGCCTTCACCAAATTGATCACCTTGGTTGCCTTGCCTTCATCCTTCGCGGCAATCGTGTCTAACGTCACCTTGTCGATGAAAACAAACGGATTCTCCGGGTCTTCCAGTTTCGCGCCGATGTGCTTCTGCACCAACTCATTTGTCTTCCGTTGGAAATCCCGGTCCACCATCACGCGTTTGGTGTAGGCCTTCCTAACCACGTCATAAATCCGACTCACGGTCGTGTAGTCTTCGATGAACGGCCGCAGGTAGGCATCCGGAGAGATGATCTCATAGAGCATTTCGATCTCCTTGTATTCCTTGAAGAATTCCTTCCGCCGATCCTTGTCGCGGAAGTGCTCGATCAAATCGTCCACATCCTTGTCGTTGAAATCCTGGGTGATGAGCTGCAACCAACCCGGCACCTTGTCATGCATCTTCGCCTTGAACAACGCCTTCAACAGGCCGATGTCCTTCACAATGGCGTTGATCTCCTCGCTATCGAACGCCAACGCCTTTTCCAACTTGTCGAAGATGCCGACGAAATCGAGCACGAACCCGTGCGGCTTCACCATCTCCTGCGCCTCGTTTTCGTACGGTCGGTTTACCCGGGCGATCGCTTGGAGCAGCGTGTGATCGCGCATCGGCTTGTCCAGATACATCGCGTAGAGCACCGGCGCGTCGAAGCCAGTTAGAAGTTTCTCCGTGACGATCAGGATCTTGGGCATCTGGTCCAGCTTGCCGAAGCTCTTGCGGATCTGCCGCTCCCGCTTCGGATCGAGGTGGAACTCCTTCAGCAACTTCGTGTCATTGTTGTTGCCGGTGTAAACGACCTCCGAATATTCCGGCGGGAGGAACTTATCCAGCGCGTGCTTGTAGTGGGCACATGCCTCGCGATCCACGCCCACGAGGAACGCCTTGTAGCCCAGCGGTTCAACGTTTTCCAGATAGTGCTTAGCCACGAACTCCGCCACCTGCTGAACGCGGGCCTTTCCCTTGAGGAAATTCTTCAGGTTCACCGCCCGCTCGAGGATCTTGTTCAGCTCCTCGATGTCGGCCACGCCCTCGGCCTCGGCGAGGGAAAGGAACTCCTTGTCCAGCGTCTCGTGCGGCACCAGCATTTCGTTCGGCGCGAGCTGATAGTAAAGCGGCAGCGTGGTGCCGTCTTCGATGCTCTCGGCGATGGAATACTTGTGCAGATACCCATGGTCATCCTCGCCGCCGAAAGTCTTAAACGTGCCCTTGCCGTAAACCGTTTTGTCGACCGGCGTCCCGGTGAACCCGATGAATGTCGCGTTCGGCAGGCCGGCCATCAGGAAATTTCCGAGATCGCCGCTGGTCGTCCGGTGCGCCTCGTCGATCAGCACATAGATGTTCTTCCGCGTGTTCAGATTCGCTGGCATGTCACGGAACTTGTGGATCATCGTCACGATGATGCCGCGGTAATCGCTGCGCAACAATTCGTTCAGCCGCCGGATGCTGTCGGCGTGCTCCAGGTTGCCGATTCCCAGCGCGATGAGGTTTTTCAGCATCTGGTCTTCCAGCTCGTTGCGGTCGATCATCAGCAGGATTGTCGGCTTGTCCGCCTGCGGTGTGCGGAAAAGCATTTGTGCCGAGATGATCATCGTGAACGTCTTGCCGCTGCCCTGCGTGTTCCATACCAACCCACGCGTCCGCACCGGATCGAGCGCCCGTTCCACCACCTTCTCCACACCGCCGGTCTGGTGCTGGCGCAGGATGTATTTCTGTAGCTCCTCGTCCTTCTCGGCAAAGATGATGTAATCTTTCAGAAAAGCCATTACCTGCGGGATGGTGCAAAAAGTTTTCACCTTTTCTTCCAAGCGACCGGGTAGATCTTCAACCACGGATGACACGAATTCACACGAATTACCTTTGGGCTGCTTCCCATTCGTGCCCATTCGTGAAATTCGTGGTTCAAAATCTTCAAATCGCCCGTCCGGCACGGACTTCCAATTGAAAATGTTCCGCCGCACCGTGTTCCAGGTCACTCCGTAGGAAAAACCGATGGCATCCGTGGCGGTGAATAGCTGCTGTGGGACGAAAATCTCCGGCGTCTCGTCGTGATAGCGGCGGATCTGGTCGATCCCAAGCGCGATGCCCTCGTCCTTGGTCGCGTTTTTGCACTCGATCACCAGCACCGGGATGCCATTGATCAAGAACACCACATCCTCCCGCGTCCCGTAGTGGCCGTTGTGGTAGGCAAACTCCTCGGTCACTTCGTAAACGTTGCGGCGAGCCGCCGCGGGCACTTTTTTTCCTCCATGTGCAGCGGTGCCGTCAGTTGAAGGATCGTTATCTGCAAGGGATTCCATGTCCTCATAATCAATCAGGATCAGGTCCCGCTCGCGCTTCTCCTCGTGGTCGAAGAATTTTCCCCGGTTCCGCAGGTGCTCCACGAATTCCCTGTTGCCGTAAATGTCCGTATGCAGATGCCGGAACTTCCCTGGCAAGGCTCCCTCCGCCTCCGCATAACGCGGGTTGAACTCCCGCACCTTGGCATCCAGCAAATCCTCGAAAAACAACGTGCGCCCCTTAGCACGATCTTTGAGCGGCGTCTCCGGATCGAACCCGCGCCGCCGCTCGGCCTCTTCGCGGGAAACCAGCGTCCACCCGATGGCCACCGCGTATTTGAGGATGCGGGCTTGGATGGTTTTGTTTTCGGTGGGCTTGGACATTAGTTGTTGGCCTT
The DNA here is from genome assembly GCA_903908495.1 of Akkermansiaceae bacterium. Lineage (GTDB taxonomy): Bacteria > Verrucomicrobiota > Verrucomicrobiia > Verrucomicrobiales > Akkermansiaceae > Luteolibacter. Next base: position 164 of record CAIVSK010000216.1, on the reverse strand, counting down.
GTTGCTCTGAATGGCTGTTAGTTTCTGAACCTCACGGTCTATAAACGGTTTGATTACGAAACAAAAAGCCCGCAGTGAAACGTTCTGACCGCTGTTCAGCTCAGTCTCTGCTCGCTCCATCTCTGTTTTGATCTTCCGTGCTTCAGTGAGTTTCAGATGCTGTC
>CAIVSK010000215.1 GCA_903908495.1 Akkermansiaceae bacterium | reverse complement strand
GAGCAGGGCGCCCCCCTCCGGGCCTTGCCATTTTTGAAGAAAGCCGTGGAACTTGCCCCTGACAACCTTCCGGTCCACACCAAACTGGCCGTTGCCTATTTGGAACTGGGATTGCGGGAGGATGCGAAGCGGGAGGCCATCACGATTCTCGAGCGGGCCCCCACTCATGACGAGGCCATCATTTTGCTGGCCGACACCGCTTTCTCAAAAGACGACGTGGGCTTCGCCGAGGAGCAATTAAAAAAGCAGAAGGGGCCGGATCGTGCCGCGCTGCATGTGGCCGCTGCGGGTCTGGCAGCCCGGCGGGGCGATCTGACCGCCTTGGAGAAAGAAGCGCAATCGGCCGTGGCGATGGATCCAAGATCCATTGCCGCGCAACTCACCGTGGCGAATGCATTTGTGGCTCGGAAAGACTACGCCAAGGCGGGCGAAGCTTTCAAGGCGGCGGCCGACCTCGCTCCGCTGCGCTCCGCCGCGCGCATCAAGCTAGCTGAATTCAAGCTGACCACCGGCGCGAGCGAAGAGGCTTCAGCCATTCTTCAGGACTTGACCCGGAGGGCACCGGACTATCTGCCGGCTTGGCGGTTGAGAGCGCAAATCGCCTTTACGGACCAAAAATTCGATGAATCGCTTGCCTTGCTGGAAAACGTGTTGACGCGTGATTCATCCAACATTGAAGCGCGGATGCTCCAAGCGCAGGCATGGTTGTCCAAGGGTGACACCAAGCAGGCGGTCTCCCTTTTCGAAAGCCTGCACTCCACGTTTCCCAAGCTTCCGGCCCCCATGTATTCTCTCGCCAGGGCCCATTTGAAGAACTCCAATCCTGCCCAGGCCCGTGTCGTTCTGGAGCAGTTGGCGGCCGCCTATCCGGACTATACCGACGCTGTCATCCTGCTGGCACGGGTCGATCTCGGCGCGGGCGATGCCCGGTCGGTCGTCGCCTTGATGGAAGGCTTGCTGAAGAAACGGCCCACCCACGCCTCGGCACAAATGCTGCTGGCAGATGGGTATCGCGCGCTGGGGCGCTTCGATGATGCCGCAGGGGTGTTTCGCGAGCAAATCAAGGCATCCCCAGGCACCCCCTCCGCCTACTTTCTGCTAGGGATGGTGCTGCGCCAGAAAGATTCACCGGGGGAAGCCCGCGCTGCCTTTGCCAAGGCGCAGGAATTGCAACCCGACGACTTGCTGAGCACCTACCAACTGGTAGAGCTGGACATCCGCGACAATGACTTTGCCGCCGCCCACCAGAAAGTCGGAGTGCATCTTCAAAAGCAGCCGCAACTGGCAGGCGCACACTTCCTGGAAGGCAAGATTTTCGCAGCCCAAAAGGACTGGGGCCGGGCGGAGGCGGCTTTCCTCAAATCCTTGGAACTCAATCCCGCCGCTATCGGCGTCTATAATGCATTGATCGGCACCTATCTCGCCCAAAGAAAGCTGGCTGAGGCCAGTGCCAGCGTGGAAGCGCATTTGGCCAAGCATCCGGATGACGCGCGTGCGCTGGTTACGGCGGCACTGATTTACGAAGCATCGAGCGAATTTCCCAAGGCCCGTGATGTTTACGAGAAAATTCTCGCCAAGGATCCCGATGCGCCGGTGGCCCTGAACAACCTGGCTAACATCTATGTGCAGCGCCTTGATCAACCCGACAAAGGCTACGCGCTGGCCCGCAAGGCCAGGACGCTGAATGCGACCGATCCGGCGATAGCCGATACTCTCGGCTGGTGTCTATACAAGCGCCGGGACTACCAGCAGGCACTGGCGTTGCTGACAGAAGCCGCCGCCAACCTTCCGGACGTTCCCGAGGTCCAGTTCCACCTCGGCATGGCTGCCTACATGATGACCCATTGCAAGGTCGCTCACACCGCTCTCAAGCGGGCCGCAGCCGCAAGCGCGGAGTTCCCCGGCAAGCCCGATATCCAGGCGAAGCTGGCCTTGCTGGAATCAGTGGACGCAGACGCCCCGCTTTTGACAAATGACATGGAGAGCGCCATACTGAAGCAACCCGACGACATCCTGCTCCAGATGCGGCTTGCCGAGGCCTACGAGCGACAAGGAGCCAATGACAAGGCGCTGGCTGGCTATGACAAGGCGCTTGAACTCAATCCCAAACTCACCGACGCCGTCATCAAGCTCGCGCAACTCCACGCCGGACCGCTCAAAAACCCTGACAAGGCGCTGGTATATGCCTCCAAGGCGAGGGAAATGGCCCCGCAAGACCCGCATGTGGCTGGAATTCTCGGGGCTCTCTCCTATCAAGCGGGAGACTACCTCAAGGCCTATGGCCTGCTCCAGGAAAGCGCCGGCGGCCTGCCTGACGACCCTGGCGTGCTGCATGACCTGGCATGGGCGGCCTACAGCCAGGGCAAAGTGGCAGAAGCCCGCAAATCCATGCAACGGGTGTTGCAGGTCTCGCCCGCTCCAGCCCAGCTGGATGACGCCACCTCCTTCCTCGAACTGACGGCTCTGGATCAGGGCTCCAAGGATCTCGCGGCGGCTCTGCCCACGATCGAGAGTGCCCTGCTGAAAAATCCCAGCCATGTGCCGGCACTCATGGCGCGTGCCGCCCTCCACGTTGAGCACTCTGAAGCAAAACCGGCCGCAGACATCTACGCCAAGGTCCTGGCCACCTTCCCCAATTTCGCCCCCGCCCAAAAATGGCTGGCCGCCCTGTGTGCTTCCGATCCGGCCAATCTCAAAAAAGGCTATGACCTGGCCGTCAAGGCCCGCGCGACGCTTTCCGACGATCCGGATCTAACCCGGATTCTCGGCACCCTTGCCTATCAGCGGAACGAATTCGCCTACGCCGCCCAACTCCTTAAGGAAATCTCCGGGAAACGGCCACTGGGCCCGATGGATCAGTATCATTTGGGCATGTCCCTCCTGGAAATCAAGGAAATGTCCGAGGGCAAGGCGGCGCTCCGGCAAGCACTCGCCGCAGGCCTGCAGGAACCCCTCGCAACGGACGTCAAACAGGTCATCGACAACTGGCAGGAATCAAAAAATTAGCGAAATATGCTGGCACTCGCTGCGGAAATTATCTTATATCCTGGATTTTAAGGAATCATTCACCTAATGCAATTATGATAACCAGATTGATGCATGACAAGACAGACGGCAACACACGTACTGAAGGCATTGCCAACGGCGCGGGCACTTGGATGGAACGCGTGATGACCCTGGCGCATAAGACGGTGGCGTCGCGACGGCGGGTGGCAACCAGTTTGCTGTGCGTTGCCGTTCTCATCCCGGCAGTTGCATCGTTGGGATGCACCGATATGCAGTCAACCGCAGCGGTGCCAACCGAGGCCTCCGTCTCCAAACCGAGTGGCAATCTCGCTCCCGGTGATGTGATCAACGTCGTCTTCTCCGGCGCTCCCGAGTTGAACACCAGGCAAAAGATTCAACCTAACGGCAAAGTCAGCCTGCCAACCGTCGGCGACGTCAACGCCGCAGGACTAACCATTACCGGCCTGCAAGAGCAGCTGGCCACGCTCTATCAGTCGAAACTGCAGGATCCCAGCGTGGTGGTGTCCCTTGCTGGAGCGGCGGCCGGGGTGTATGTATCCGGCGAAGTGCTGCGCCCCGGCAAGATTCCGCTGGACCGGCCGATGACGGCGCTGGAGGCAGTCATGGAGGCCGGTGGGTTCACGAAATTCGCGAATCCCAAGCAGGTGTTCATCGTTAGAAACCAGGGAGGCAAGAGCCAGCGATACGTGCTGAACATGAACCAAGCACTCTACGGCACGGAAAGCATTCCATTCTACGTAAGGGCCTATGACGTCATCTATGTGAAACAGAGCAATTGGTGAATGGGGTGCCCGCCCCCACCGGGCATGGTCAGTCATCAAAGAACAGCGCTGTCACATGCTGCGTGGCGAGGCAGCGGCGGCGCGCCTCGGCGTACTGCCGCAGGCGGGACTCAATGAGCGCGAGATCGGCTGCAGAAATGGCATGTGCAGCCGGAAGCGCTTTGGGATTCCAGCCACCGGCATGCCTGTTGCCACCGCCGGGGTCGAAGAGACCGGTTGTCACCGAACCCGCAATTCGCCAGAGCAACCGGACCGAATCGGGGACGGCTTGGATCTCAATGTGGAGACCGGGGCGGATTTCAAAAGTCTGCGGGGGCATGGTGTTTGGCGGTTACCTCGGGCGAATGATCGATCCAACAGCCATTGCGGCTGCACGTCCGAAACGACTGCATGCCAGTTGGCAGAGCAGATATATTTTGAATATCCAAACGCGTCAATCGTTTAATTTGACGCCAGATACTTTTATTTGCAATAAACAGGCCGGAGCGCCTCACTTGCGGCGTGATGGCGGCTCCGGCGGGTAGGGTTGGGCGGGCTGGAAGGCGGCGGGGGAGACCTCGCCCATGGCGTATTTGCCACCGCGGAATGACTCTTGCGGGGTCACGTCGTAGCTGATGATGATGCGGGAGGTGTCCGCTTCCAACGGCAGTGAGTTGTTGAAGAACGGGGGCAGGGATTGGCCCTCGTTATCTGCCATGGCGAGCATGACTTCGGGTGGGGGTGCGTCGGCCGCGGCCTGCCAGAGCCGGTGTTTGAGTGCGGCGAGGGCCAGCACCTTGCCGTCCACACTGATGCCGCAGCCGACGGATTCAGAGCCGTTGATGAACAAAATGGCGGGTGGTCCGGCCATCGGTACCGGAATGACCGTCAGTGTCGGTTGGGTCCACTTTTTTTCCTCGCGCTTTTTGGTGAGTAGAACCAGCAAGCGGGGGTTGGGCTGGGTGAGTTTGAATTTTCCGAGCTCGGTGAAGGCATCGCCGCCCTCGACGGAGCGCACGTACAAGGTCAGGTCCGAGTCGTGGACCGGCACCCGCACCGGGATACCCACTGCATTGAGAAAGCAGGATACTTGGTAGTATTTGCCGCTGGTCTTTTTCACGAAAACCGCACGGGGTGGAATTTCGGCGAGGCTCACGTCCTTGACCCGCACGCCGCCGCCGCTTGCAGCCGGAGGCGGGGCAGGGGATCCGGGCTTGCCAGGCGCGGCGGCGGTTGGGGCGGTTGCGGCCGCGGTCGCTGCCGCTGGGTCCGCGCGTTCGAAAGTGGCCAGCGGCACGGGGCCCACGGGTACGACGATGAGGTCGACGTACGCGTCATCGGGCAAGGGGTCGGCGTGAAGTGGCGCGGCGAGCGCGAGCAGGGCGAGCAGGGCGGAACTGCTGCAGCGGAGGGGCGCGAGGAGGGGGTTATATATCGGTGTCATTGAGCCAGCAGAAACTTTCGATGTTGAATTTGCGGCCCCAATTGTTGGTATCGGTGGGGCTTGGCGGGTTGAGATTGGCGGCGGCCGGATCGGGGTTGACGGGTTCCGGGCTGCGCTGGACCACCGCCTCGCACCACGCTTTGGCGGTCACTTTGCCGGTGGCATCGCGGGCTTCACCATAGGCCCGCACCACGAAGGTATCGCCGCGGGCGACCAGCACCGGGCCAAGTTGCTGCAAAATGTCCGCCTGGGTGAGCAGCGCGGCGGCGTCCATGCCTTTTTGATAGGGCTGGCCGCCGGGCAGTTGCAGGAAACTGCGGAATTCCTGCGGCTCCGGCGTGATGATCGGCCCACCCCAATAGGGCGCGCCGTATTTGTAGTCGGTGGCGGCTGAGCTATCGGTGGGCAGCAGCCAGTTTGGGGCGCTGCCATTGATGGCTTTGGTCTGGTTGATGGCGGTTTGCAGCACCCCGCCGTAGGCCGCCTCCTTGGGGGTGAGTTTATCCGGGTTGCCGAGGCGCCGGTTGATAAAATCGGCCACGCCGATGAATGGCGCGCGCTTGCGGACTTGGACCACAATGGCGGCGGCCAACGCGTCGATTTCCGCATCGGACAAGGACCGGTAGGCGCTCCAATAGCGGTCCAGATTGGCGTTGAGCGCCTTGGAACTGGCCTGCCCTTGGGCAATGAGGTGGCCGGGGAATGCGGTCGTGCCCGCCTCACCAGTGCCGGTGAGGGTGGGGATGGCGACGTCGCGGAACGATCGCAACAGGCTGGCCCAGGCCTTGACACGGGTGGAATGAATGTTGAATCCGCCTTCCAGCCACAGTCCGCTGGCGGCGCGGTAGTGGTCCAGCAGCAACGCCTTGGAACCGGCTTGGGACAGGCTTGGATCGATGCTGAGGCGGGCGTTGGGCAGCGGCTTTGTTAGATCCCAATGCTCGCCCGCCCAGGCGGCGGCGGGGTCCGAGCGTGGGATGGCGGAGAGGAAGAAGCGATCCCAGAGGGCTTGGTTGACCTCATAGGAGACGTCGTTGAGGAGGACGTCCATGGAGGAGCCCGAGCCGAGGCTGTCGAATGCGGTGATGTCGGGGTTGGTGCCCGGGGTCAGATGGGAGAGTTTGTCGGTCCAGAGTTGGTGTTCGGCCTGGGAGCTGCGGGAGGTGGTGCCGGCGGCCAACGGCACGTAGGGCGAGGGAAATGATTGGCCGATGATATGGCTGGGATGCCAGATGAATGGCGAGAGCGGAACATGTTGCAGGGTGCCCAGGCTTGTGAGCGGGATGGCTGGCGAGGGAATGTCGTAGACCGGATAGGTGCTGGTGCCGGTGGCGAAGGAGGCGTCGGTGAACACCGCGGTGCGATTCTTGCCGGCGGCATCGCGATGGGGCATGACCTCCGGGTCCAGCCACTCCGACCACTGGCGGGCTTGGGCGATGGGCCCGTAGCTGTAAAGATGGGGGCCAGCCTGGACGCCGGAACCCACGGCGGTGTATTCCATGCCGAAGATATTGTCGATGGGCCAGCGGTGGATGTTAGCAGCGGCGATGTTGTGGTGGATGAGCGGCGCGTAATACCACGGCTCTTGATTGGCCGAGCCCTGGTTGCGGTTGGCGTTGGTTTCGTACAGATAGCGGAAGCGCGCCCCGAACGCCAGCAGACTGTCCGGCGGAATATTGCCGGACATCACATCGGTGAGCCGGTAGGTGTGCGGCGGGGTGTAGCCGGGCAACCAGCGGCCGTTGTTGCCACGGGAAAAGTTGTCGAGCGAGATTTGCCGGATTGCGGGATTGGTCTGGCCTAGCAATCCTGCCGCGGTGGCGCTGCCGGTGGCGGCGTGCAGGCTGACGGTTTGGGTGCGCTGGTCGGTGTTCCAGATGATGCTTGCGTTGGTATCATAGCTGATGGAGACGGTGGCGGGATCGACGGCGGGATCCAAGGTGCCGCCGGGCCAATCGCGGCGGAAAAACCCGAGCGTGCCCGGGTTGGCGGACGCGCTCAGCGCGTTGGCGCACAGGTTATCGGGGTTGACGGTGGTGTTTTTGGATGGGGCGCAGAAAGTCAGCGCTTCACCGGGGTCCAACACCGTGGGTGGCAGGTAGAACCCGAGATGCTGGTTGAGGTTGTAGTTGAAATTAAGGTTGAGGGTGGGGGTGATGGGCGGGGTGACGTTGACGCGCAGGACATGGGAGAGTCGGAAATCAAACAGCGCGACATAGCCCTGGGTTTGGAGGCGCACGGCGAAGGGATTCCACAGCACCACTCGCGGATAGATCAATTCCACCACCTTGTTGCCGTCGATGACATGCCGCAGATAATAGACGGCCTCGGTCATCACCGGTTGGATCAGCGGTTTTACAAAGGCGGCCCCCGGGTCCACGATCCTGGGTGAAGAGTTCGTCGTGTTGGCCGTCTGGACGTCCATCACGCGTTGGTCGCCGCTGCCGCTGCCTTGCCCGCGCAGCGCATACCAATTGCGCAGCATGCCGAATTTCGGGCCGGACCTGGCGCGCCCGGCCAGCGCGTCGGTGATGACGGTGGTGTCGGTGATGGCGGGTTGCTTGCCGAGGGCCGGCGCGTTGTTGTCCTCCAGATAGGACGTGAGGTCGCGCTTGAGGCCGCCCTGCACCGGGTCGGCCAGCACCGAGCGACCGCACACCGTGAAATCCTCGGCGAGGGACTTGACGAGCTCCTTGGTGAGGGCGGGCGCTTTGCCTGCGGCGAGTGAAGACAGTTCGACCTGGCGGTTGCTGAGGAGCTTGGCGGCTTGTCCGGCGAGCAGGTTGGAATGGGGGAAACACACCGTGGCGTCCGCAGTTTGCGGTGCCACCCAGCGGTTGAAGGCAGGCGCCTGCGTCGCGGCCGATTTCGGCTGCTGCGGCGCGTAGGGGTCCTCCAGGGTGAGCCTGATCTTGCTGCTTTCATCGGCAATGTGATAGGCGAAGGCCCCGTGTTGATTCGGCCCGCTGAGCGCCACGACGGGAACGCGCACCGGAGTGGGGCCGGAGCGGGCGGTGACCGATAGGGCGGGCGACAGCGCAACCAAGGGTGCCGAATCGGGGCCGCTGACCAGCCAGCCGAGGGCCTGGGTCCTGGCATCGTACGGGGTTCCGGCGCGGCGGTCGGAATAGCCGCTGCCATCCGCCTTGGCCGTAATGATGGGCGTGTTGGGCTTGTCGCTTTTGTAGCCATCGGAGCGCCAGACGCCGACCCATTGGTCGTTGGGTGGCAGGGCGCTGCCCGAACCCTGCAAGATCTCCGCGTTGGCGGTTAGACGTTGGTCCGGACCCGCGAGCTTCTGCAAATTCCCGATCGCCAGCATCAAGGCCAGGCGGGCATTGCTGCGGGCCTGGGCCTGGGCTTCGCCCTGTCCGGACGTCCGCAGCGCGATGCTGGAGAGGGATAGCAAACCGACGACCAGAAGCGTCAGTAGCACCATCAATGACAAAGTTATGACCAAGGCAAAACCCGGGGGAGTGGGCTGTCTGGTCCGGAGTTTCCTGCGCACGGCGATATTTTACGATGGATTGGAAACCGTTTGCCACAACTATTTCCGGCGGCGGGCGGGCCGCGTCAAGCGAAGGCAGATTGGGGCTCCCGACCCTGCTGCCTTGATTTTCCCGCAATTGTACGATTGCCAAAACTGCTGCTAACGGGTATGCACGAGCCCGCCCCAACGGCAACGCCCGTCAGCGGTAAAATCCAATCGCCTCATGCAGCAAATCGTCATCGACAAGCCCTACACGTTCATCGCGCCGCGCCTGAGCCGGTTCTGGCTGTGGGTGGCGCGGTGCCTGTGTGGCGGTCAATTGCGCAAGGACTTTGGCATCGCGGCGGTGGAATGCGTCGGTGCCGAACGTCTGCGCGCCTCGTTAGACGCGGGTCACGGCGTGCTGCTGGTGGTCAATCATTGCCGCCCCTGCGACCCGCTGGTGCTCGACACGCTGGCGCGGGAGGTGGGCCGGCCGTTTCATACGATTGCCAGTTGGCACTTGTTCATGGAAAGCGCGTGGAAGCGCTTCATGTTGCCGCGCATCGGGGCTTTCAGCGTTTACCGTGAGGGGTTGGACCGGGAATCCCTCAAATGTTCGGTCAAAATACTTACGGAGGGGCGAAACCCGCTGGTCATTTTTGCCGAGGGATTCGTCACCCGCTGCAACGACCGCCTGGTTAATTTCATGGAGGGGCCGGCGTTTCTGGCGCACGCCGCGGCGAAGCAACGGACCCACGGCGAGGTGGTGATCCATCCGGTGTTCATCCGCTACTTTTTCGAAGGTGACCTGTCGGCCACGGTGACCCCTGTGGTGGAGGCTATTGAAAACCGCCTGTCGTGGCAGGCGCAGACGCCGTTGCCATTGATCGAGCGGATTGCCAAGGTGGGGCACGCGCTGCTGGCGCTCAAGGAGATCGAGCACTTGAAGGCCGCGCAGTCCGGCAGCCTCGAGCAACGCCTGCAACGCCTGGTCGACCACTTGCTCACGCCCTTGGAACAACAGTGGTGCGCCGGTCGCGGCGACGGCGATGCCATGGGCCGGGTCAAGCGCCTGCGCACCGCCATCCTTCCCGACTTGATCACCAGCGAGCTGACCGAAGCCGAGCGCGCCGCCCGCTGGCGCCAGCTGGCCGACCTCTATCTGGTGCAGCAACTCATTTGCTATCCCGGCGATTACATTGAGCGACCGACGCCGGAGCGGATCCTTGAAACCGTGGAGCGCTATGAGGAGGATTTGACGGATGCGGCGCGCCCCCACCCGCCGCTGCGCGCCGTCATCACCGTGGGGGAGGCGATTGCCGTCGGCCCCACGCGGGACCGCTCGCGGGCTGGCGATCCGGTCACTGCGGAAGTGCGCCAGCGGATGGAGGAGATGTTGAAGGAATCCAAGGCGCGGCGCCGGGTCCCTCCCACCGGCACCTGAGGTCGGGGAAAGAAGTCGCCGCCTGCGGCCGTACAGTCCCCAATGCCCAAGTCCCATCCGACGCCGCCCCACAAGACCGATATCGCCGAATTGGCACCGTTCGCCGGACTCGAAATGGAGCACATCTACGTGGTGACCAACGCACGCCAAGCCGGCATTGCCTTGGAAGAACTCATGCGGACGGGCGAGGTGGGCTTCGATACCGAGTCGAAGCCGACGTTTCGCAAGGGCGAAAAATCCGAGGGGCCGCACGTGCTGCAATTTTCGACGCTGGACAAGGCTTACATCTTCCAGTCGTGTTTCGGAGAGACCCACCCGGTCATCATCGAGTTGCTGCGTGCCCCTGGTCTGGCGAAAATCGGCTTCGGGCTGGGCGGTGATTTGAGCCAGATCGCCAACCGCTTCGGGTTGCGGCCCGCCGCCATCGTCGATTTGGACCGAACTTTCAAGAAGCTTGGGTATCGCAATGCGGTGGGTGCGAAGTCGGCCATCGCCATGTTGTTCAACCGCAAGCTGTTGAAATCCAAATCGGTGACCACCTCCAACTGGGCGGCGCGGGACTTGACCGAGCGCCAATTGCTGTATGCGGCCAACGATGCCTACGCGGCGATCCAGGTCTATCACGCGCTGCAGGAGTCGCCGCCGCCGGTGAGTTGATTCAGTCTTCGATGATGACGCGGAAGCCGACGTTGGAGACTTTTTGCCACGCTGGATAGGCTTGCCGGAAGCCGGAGCGGGCGTGTACAGGCCGGTCGTACCACGAGCCGCCGCGCACGGATTTCTTGGCCAGCGATTGGGGTTCTTGCGTCTCCGCAGCGGCCAAATACGGATAGGGCCGGTACGTGCTGCGTGTCCATTCCGCGACGTTGCCGGCCATGTCCTTGAGTCCCCACGGGTTGGCCTGATAGTGGCCGCACGGCGCCAGATGCAACACGCCATCGTCAAAGCGCTCGTCCTTGGGCACGAAATCCACATCCTTGCCAGGATTCTTGATCGGTTGCGGATCGACGCCTTGGACCGCGAGTTTCTTGAGTGATACGTCACCCAGGTTGGCGAGTTGCGAGAAGTCGCTATCCAAGTCGCCGTACCACAGCGGCGTGGCGCTGCCGGCGCGGGCGGCCCACTCCCACTGGGCCTCGGTGGGCAGGGTGACATTTTTGCCGCTGCGCTGCGAGAGCCAGCGGCAAAACTCCATGGCCTCGTTCCAGGACACGCGGATGGCCGGCAGCCCGGGGAAATCCATCAGATAGCCGGGTTTCACCTGGTCCTTGTAGTGCATGTCGTAGTAGCCGTTGGCATGCTGGGCGTTGAACTGCTGGTATTGTTCTAACGAAATCTCGGTGGTGGCCATCCAGAACGGTTTGGCGATCGCGACCTTTGCCAGCGGATACTCGTCGGGATAACCCTTGATATCTCCCATGGCGAACTCGCCCGCCGGGATGCGCATGAATGCCAGCGCCATGCCGTCACCGAGGTCGAGCTTCGTTTCCGTCGCTCCCAGCGCCTGTTGCATTTGCGTGGCTTGGTCGGCCGGGAACGGCCAGTTCGGCACGGCGGGCACGGCCGGTCTGGGCGGCATCGGTGGCGGCTGGATGAATGCTTCGGATTTGACATAGGGATTGGGAATCGCCTCGATGTCCTCATCGATGCCGGCATATTGCTTGAGCATTTCGTGGCGGCGTTGCTCGAAGTCTTTGGGGATGCGGCCGACCTCGCTCCAAGTGCCCAAGGCTGGCACGTTCAGGTCGATCCAGGTGATGAGCCGGTCCCATGCCTCGGCATCCAGCTTCACGTTGTAGTGGCCCTTTTCGAGCATCTGGATCAAGTCGCTCGTATCGGCGTGGAATTCCAGCGGCGTGAGCGTGTGATAGTCGCCCTCGGGGCCATTGCGCCGGACATATGGATGCAATGCATTGTATGACTTGGGAAAATGCCCGCTGCTGTCGTCGAAGCGCGGGCGCTCGGGGTGCTTGTCGTCGTGGCAGCCGACACAATACTTGTCTAACACAGGCTGCACCTCGCGGATGAAACTGAAGCCGCGGGTCGGCCCATGCCAGGGTTGCAGTTTGGCGGGGGGCAACTGCGCGGCCTGGGTGAGCTTCGGGGCGATGCCGCCGCTGTTTTGATTGTCGTGGCAGCCGACGCAGGAGACGCGCTCGCCAGGCATGCCCACCATCCAGCTGCGCTTGAGTTGCAGCGCCTTGCCCTCGGCATCGAGCGGTTGCAGCGACACCGGGGTGTTGGCCGGGATTTCGAAATAGCTCGAGCCGTCGGGGTGGACCGGGACCGTGCCTAACAGCCGCCTCACGTCCCACGGTCCTTCCATCCCGACGCAGTAATGGCCGCCCATGTTGCGGTAGGCATACTCGTATTGATAGACCCGCAGCGCCTTGACGCTGCCGCGCGGCACGCCCGGCAGTCCGCGCCCGGTGTAGATATCCTGGATCGACACCGTGGCCGTTTTCTCATCGAGTCTCACCTTGTCTGGAATGACCGGCGGAGTGGCGGTTTTCTTCAGTGGAATCGGCTCGAGCAGGGCGACGCCGGGTTCTTCGCGCAGCAGCACCCGGTTGTCGAACACGTCCACCAGATAGATGCCCCAGTTGGCGTTGCTGCGGGGCTGGCTGGCCACCAGGAAGTACTTGTCGGCGATGGGCAGCGGATGCAGTGATTTCGGCCAGGCGTCGTTGGCCAGGCGGTCCTGGACCTTGTCTTCGACCGGCTTGCCATAGCCGGGGATGCGTTGCAGCGCGCCGGCGTTTTCCTGGCGCCCGCCGGCGAGGTCGAACAACACCATCTCACCCATGCGCGGCAGGCCGTGATGGCCGGAGACGATGCCGACAAATTTCTGGGGCTGGCCGGGGAGCGGCTTGGCGAAGAATGTGCTGTTAGGCCAGTAGCTGTTGCTGCCGTAGTACTCGATTTGGTTGGTGCCGTCGGGGTTCATGGACATCAGCACGCGACTGAAGTAGTGGGCCGAATCGGTGTATTCCCAGCGCAGGAACATCACCCGACCGTCCGCCATGACCGTCGGATACCAGTCATTGTCCTGCTCGAAGCACAGCCTGCGCACCGACTTGCGATCGGCGCTGAGCAGGTGCAAATTGGCCACGTAGTCGGCGCCACCGACGCAGGGCACGCCGACAAACGTGGAGGTTGAATCGAAGATGATCCGCCCGTCTGGCAGATAGATGCCGTTGTAGTTGTCAACGTCGGCATCCTTCTGCGGGGTGACGATGGTGGGGGTGGATTCGCCCAACTTCAACTCGAAGACCTGCCATCGCTTGTTGTTGCCGATGGATGAAAACAGCAGGCGATCGGCATCAAAATGCAGGTTGACGTCGCCGACAAACCACGGTTCGGCCGGTTTGTAAACTGTGGTTGGAGCGGCGTCGCCCTTCACGTCGAAGCGGATCAACTCGTTGTCCATTCTGGGTTTGAGGCTGGTGTTGCCCTGCCAGTTTTGCGGCAGGCCGAGGGTTTTGCTGTCGCGGCGAACGGCGAGGATTTCGCGGAAGTCGACGTAGGGATTGTCGATCACCAGCGCCTGGCGTTGGAGCGCGTCGAAGCGGGCCTGCCAGGCGGCGGTTTTGTCAGGGTCGGCACCGAGCGCGGCATACTCGGTTTCGAGGGGGACAAGTTGCTCGAGAAAGGTATTGGCAGACGGGTACTTGGTGCCGAACTGGGTTTGGAGTTCCCGGATGGACAGGCGCAAGGCGTTGGGCGGGGTGTTTACGGCGAGGCTGGGGGCAGCGAGGCCGGAGTAATAGAACCGGCCGCCGCCGCTGCGGTTGGACACCTTCACCAGCAGGTCATTGGTGCCCGCATGCAGGTCGAGGGTGACCCTGCTTTGATTGGGCACGAAGGCGCGCGGACCGTTGTTGGAGAGGAGTTTCTTGCCGCCCAGCCAGACGACGATGCTGCCCTCGCTGCCGAAGCCGACCGGCAGTTTCACCGCCTCGCGGCATTGGATCGTCCGAAACAGATAGGTGATGGTGTTGTCCAGCGTCGAGAGACCCTGAGTGGAGCCGTCCAGCCATTTGGGCTTGGCCGTCCACAGCGGCTTGCCATCGCTGGAGGTGGCGCCGAGGTCGACGCCACGGCCGGGGAACAACGAGTCGTTAGGGCCGCCGGCTGCAAGCACCCCGGTGGTGTGCCACACCGACTGGGTTGGCGGGCTTGCCGGAGGCACCTCGGCGGCGCGGCCGCTGGTGGCGGACAGGCCGAGGGCGGCGCATGCTAACAAGCAGAGCCGGCGGCTATTCTGATAGGCAAGGTGGGGCGAGGCAGCATTCATGATGAGATCGATGAGGGCATTGAGGAACGAAAAGCAAGGAGAGAGCAAGGCATGGCCTGAGGCAAGCGAAAGGAGATTGATGATGGGTGAGAGCGAAGTGAGTTTGGGCCGCACAGCCGCACCGCCTGACGGCGGACAAGTGGGCTCGCCCGGCGGTCACGCCCTAGCTTGCAGGCTGGCGGGGTCCACGCTCTACTTTGCGGGGTGGTGCCAGAGGGACTCCCAGTAGCGCTGGTCTGTCTGATAGGGGTTGACCGCGGCATCGGGCGCGAGATCGGCGGGGAGCACGCCGTAGCGTTTCATTTCGCGGAGGTAGGCGGCGCGGGGTTTGAAGTTAGGCATGTCGAAGCGCGTGATGGTTTCAAGGTTCTGTTTGCCGGCACTGACCATTGCCAGCAGTGCTTGGTAGCCGGGGTCGGCGGTGTTGGTGAAAACCGCGGCGGTGTCATCCGGCTTGTGGCAGATTTGATAGCCACCGGCGTCGCGGGCGAGCGGGGCTAACAGGATCATGGATTTTTCCGGGCGGCTGAGGTTGAACACGAGGTGGCGGCTGGTGACCAGCGAGCGGTCGGGGATTTTCGGCTGCCAGAACGAGGTGCCGCGTTCGTCGGAGAGGGTGCGCGGCAGCGGTGGCGCGCCCTTGTCCGAGTGGCAGGAAACACAGCGGGTATCGATCACCTGGGCGGCGCTGCGCGTGCTCGGCCAGTCGTTGTCGATGCCGATCTGGCCGTTTTCCTGGTAGCCGCCGATCATGCCGGTGCCGAGGGCGGCATAGGTGCCCGGATAGGTGGCCGCGGCATCGATCCAGAGCCGCAGCATGGTGGCCTGGTGGGGGGTGACGGTGGCGCCGTGGTGGGAGCCGTCGATGAGCTTGAGCAGGCGGCTGGCCGAGGACCCGTGGGTGCGCGGCGCGTGGTTGCTGGTGGCTTGGTTGCGGCCGTCGGAAAACAGGCCGGCGATGGTGAGCATGAAATAGCTATGGCTGAACATCGGGCCGCGATCACCTGTTAGGATGAGTTTGCCCGCACATGGGCCGCCGCGCTCGGTCTTGTCGTAGTCGTGGCAAGCGACGCAGGCGGAGTCGAGGATCGGCTGGATGTCGCGCGGGAAATCGAACACCTCGGGGACGCCGGGCACCGGGGTGATGGGGCTGGGCGCGCGTTCCAGGGCGGTGGGATGCAGCGCGGGAAGGGTGGTGCGGGTGCGTTGCTCGTGGCAGCCGATGCAACTGGTGACCTCGCCCGGCTGGACGGTTAGGAAACTCTGCATGCGTTTGACCGCGAGGTCGTGCTCATCCAGCGCGATGAAGAAGAAGCTGCGGCGGGCGGGCAGTTCGATGTAGGCCGAGCCATCGGCATCGACCGGGACGGTGCCCACGACGCGCTCGAGGGTGAATGATCCGCCATAGGTGAGCGGGTCCATGCCGCCGGTGTAGTTGATGGGTTTGGGGAGGGGTTCGAGGACGAGGAGTTTGCGGATTTCGCCGGGTTTGACCCCCTGCATGTTGCGGCCCTCGAGGATGTTATAGAGAATGAGTTTGCCGGTGGCTTGCGCCGGGTCGCTGTGGCGGGCGATGAGTTTGCCTAACGAGCGCGGCAGCACCGGGCGCGGTTCGTGGACCCAGAAGCCGGCGTTGCGCTCGGCTTCCGGCAGGGTGAACAGCGGGGCGGTGGCTCCCTTGCCGTCCATCGCGAGGAGTTCGGCACCGCGGGCGACGAGAAACGCGTCGGCCGCCAGTGGCCAGGGGTCGCGAAAGTCCGCCGCCGCTGAGATCACGTGGACTGCCGCCGGATCGTCGGGACCGAGGCGCGGGCTGAGGGTGACGACCTGGCCGGCGTGTTCCATCTGGCCGTGGCCGGGGGAGAAGATGCTAACGATCTGATCGGAGTCCGGGATGGGTTTGGCATCGATCATGACGACGCCCGGAGCTTGATTGCCAAAGTAGATCATCTGGTTGGTGCCGTCGGGATTGGCACTCCACAGGTGGTGATAGTGCACCTGCGAGCGGTCGATGTATTCCCAGCGTTGATAGAGAATGCGGCCGTCGGGCAGTGGCCACGGGGTGTTGTCCTGTTCGAGGTTGGCGGAGATGAGTTCGATGTTGTGGCCGTCGCCGTCGCAGCGGTGGAGGGTGGCCACCTGGGTGAGCCAGCAATTGACCCAGCGTTTGCAGCGGTTGGAAACGAAGACGATGCCGCCGTCGGGCAGTTGGCTCGGTTCGAAATCATCCCACGGGCCATCGGTGAGTTGGCGCATGTCGGAGCCGTCGAGCCCGCAATCGTGCAGGTGATAGTATGGATCGCTGCCCTTGCGCCAGGCAAACAGGATGCGCGTGGCGTCGGCATTGAGGACCGGATCGCGGACGCCGCCGAGCGGGTCGTCGATGAGGTTGGTGACCACCCCGCTGGCAACGTCGAGCTTGCACAAACGGCCGCCGGGCTGGTAGGTGTTGCGTTTTTCATCGGGCCCGTAGTAGCTGAAGTTGGCATACCAATGGCCGTCGCTCGGATTGTTCTTGCGCACCGCGAAGACGATTTCCTTGAGCGCCGGGGCATGGGCCAGCACGTCGCTGCGGACGTCGGCGGCGGCCAAATTGCTGCCGGCGGCCAGCGCGATGATGGTTGTTAGGAATCGGGGCGGCAGCTGGGACACGGGTTTGTGGTGTTAGAGTGACAGCAGGTAGGCGATGAGGTCGTCGAGTTGGGCTGGGGTGAGCTTGGAAGTTTCGCCATGTTTGTCGCCGCGGTTGCGCTCGACGAGGACCTGGCGGAGGGTGGTGGCACCGCCATCGTGGAGGTAGGGCGGGGAACGCCACAATTCGAGCAGGCTGGAGGTATCGAAGCGTGTGGCACCTTGGTCGAAGGAAACCGTGGTGCCGATGTTATACATGTGCAGATCGGTGAAGAGCGGGCTGGGGTGACACTGGAAGCAGCCGACTTGCGGGGTGTTGAAGATTTTCTCACCGCGCTGGGCGGCATCGGTGAGGGTGCCGTCGGGTTTGCGGTAGGGGCTGACGACGGGTTGCAGGGATTTGAGATAGGTGTTGACGGCCAGCAAGTCCTGGGGTTTGGGTTCGGTGAAGAGGATATGGACGAAGCCGGCCTGGACGGCGTCGGCCATGGTGGAGCGAACCCCCAGCGACATGACTGGCGGGGTGCGGTCGCTGTAGAGCATCGAGCGGGTGTTTTTGGGATTGCCCAGGCCGTCGTTGAGCAAATCCCAATTGAGGCCATCGGTGCGGGCGCCGGGGTGGCAGGTGGCGCAACTCAGCCAGCGTTGGAAGCAATGGCCGGCATCGTGGAAGATCGCTTCGCCTTGGCGCACGAGGTCGGGTGGGGGTTGCGGGCCGAGCGGGAGCGCGGCGGGATTGGCCCCGTTGAGGTCGCTGAGGACGACATTGCCGGAGAAATAGCCGGCGATGGCGACGCGCTTGCCGTCGGGCGAGGCGGCGACCCCCCGCGGTCCCTGGGCCGTGAGGTCGATGCGGCGGATGAGGTTGTGGCGGTAGAGCGCGGCGAGGTCGTTGACGAGCAATTCGGGGGATTCCTTGAGGATTTCGGGGAGTCGCTCGAGGTCGATGACGGCGAGTTGGTGGACGCCGGAAAGGCTGATGAAGAGGCGCAGACCGGACGGATCCAGGGCGATGCCCCAGGGATCGGCCGCCCCATCCATCACCTGATCCAGCAGCACGGTGGCGGTGATTTTGGCGGACGGGATGTCGATGATGGACATGGCATTGGTATTGACCCAGCCGCGGTCGAGTTGGGTGGTGGGCAGGTTGAAACGGCCGAGGGTGTGGACGACGTAAGCGGTGTGGCCGTCGCCGCTGATGACGATGCCATGGGTGTTGGTGGAGCCGAGGGGCAGCCGGATGGGTGGCTTGGCTTGCAGGGTTTGGAGGTCGATGACGGAGACCTCGCTGGCGGTGTCGGGAGCGGTGGCGGCGGTGGCGGGAATGAGGTTGCTGACGAGGGCGAGTGACTCGTCCGGGGTGACGGCCACGGCGGTGGGTTGGCGGCCGACGGAGATATTGGCGGTGGTGGCACCGGTGGCGAGATCGATGACGGTGAGTTTGTCGAGGCCCCAATCCGCGGCGAGAAGAAGTTTGCGGCGGGTTGCCACGGCGAGGCCGTGGGGGTAGCGGCCCGTGCTTAGGCGGCGGGTGACCGCGCCGGTGGCCGGGTCGAGTTCGGCGATGCTGGCGGCACCGGATTCGGCGACGAAGACGTGTTTGCCATCGGCAGCCCATATCAGGCCGGCGGGTGCGCCGGTGAGTTTGATCGTGCGCAACACGGCGGGCGCGGCCGGGTCGATGAGGACCAGCGCCGGGGTGGTGGCGTCGGTGACGGCGAGCGTTTTGCCGTCGGGAGCGAAGGCGGTGTCGAGGGCCGAATGAATATCGGCACCTGCGGCGGAGTGGAGGAACGCTGCGGTGAAGATGGCGGCCAGCCAGGTGGGGGCGTGTTTCATGGGGGGAATCGGGTGTCGGTTGGACTTGCTAGGGTCGCGGCGCGGTTGGGGTTTGTTAGATCGATAAGGCCCCACCGGAGTGCAATCCGCTGGGGCGAGGACTCATTTGGGGGAGGGGACGGGTTTGGCAGGCTCGGGTTTGGCAGGCTCGGTCTTGGCGCCGCCGAGGGCCACCACGCGGAAGCCCCAGTTTGGCCATTTGGCAGCGTCGACTTCGTGGCGGGTGGTGGCCAGCAGGTAGACTTCCTTGTCGTGCATATAGAATGAGCCGCCCCGCAGGCCGACCTTGTCGCCGTTCATCGTTTCGTTGTACTCCCAGACGTTGCCGTTTTGGTCGAAGGTGCCACAGGGGCTCGGGGCGGTTTTGAAATTGCCGACCTCGCTGGGCATATCGGTGTTGAGATTGCATTCCGGGGCGCTGCCGCCCTTCACAGCATATGGCCAGTACCCCGGGCCGGGGGATTTTTCGGCATCGAAATAGGCGGCCTTGTACCATTCGTTTTCGGTGGGAATCGCCCACTTCAGGGGGGTGGCGGCGGCCAGCGCGGCGTGATCCGGCGGCGTCACCTGGCCGCCAGTAATGGTGTAGCTGCCGCTCTCGGTGTCGGCACCGCCCTCGCCGCCGTTGCTCAGCCAGTTGGCATAGCGCACGCATGACAGCCAGGTGAGGAAGCTCACGGGTTTTTTGCCGGAGCCGTCTTTCAAGCTGTAGGAGAAGCCGCCGTCTTGGCCGCTGCGCAGAATGCCGCCGTATTGGCCACCCATGTGAGCGTCGTAGAGTTCGTGAGAATCGGCTTTGGCGACGGCGTTGAGGAAGGCGCAATACTCATCGTTGGTCACTTCGTACTTGCCGATTTGATATTCGTAGGCCACCGCGCCGAAGCCGGTGGCATCGGCCCGATTGCCCGCTGAGCCCACCGCCAGGGTCGCCGGCGGGGCCGCGTGGGCCACCACACAGGCCGCCAGCAGCAGCCACAGGGCCTTGGATCGGGTCGTCATCGCTTGGTTGGGTGGGCTGGGAAAATTCATGGAGCGCAGTCTGTTGCCATCCGGACAACAACCCCATGTGATGCCTGCCAGTACGCCGCGCGGTTGGCGGGTCTTTCGGAGAAAATTCGGCCGCCTGCGCCGGAATTGTTGGGCTGGCTGGCGCGCGGCAATGGACCGGAGGGGGGCTCTAATTGTTTTTGACAATCAGGTCGCCTGAGCGAGAGATCTATGCTCGTGCTCGCCGGCGACGATCCATCGAGACGGGGCGAGCGGTTTTTCTTACCTGATGCGCCAAGCCAGTTCCAAGTACGCCATAGGTCAAGTAGGACTAAGGTCCCATATCCAATTTCGTGGGTTTGACCGATGTTCCTGCGCCGGAGAGCTTTCAGCCGAGGTGAACCACAGCTGTGGTCGCCACCCTGCAAGCCCCGCCGGCCCCGCCACGACGCAGCTTTCCGCCCCCATCCCTTGTCTTTTACCCATGCCCATGAAAACCGCTAATCCGATTGAGCACATTCGACGCAGCTGGCACTTGATGCTTGGCAGCTGGGGGCTTGCAGTTGTTGCGCTGATGCTGTCGCTGCTGCCGGTGGCGGCGCTGCCGACGATGAAGCAGACGTTTTTCGTGCCGCTGCCGGAGGCGGATTTGCAGGCGTCTCTCAAGGCGATTGACACCACAGGCACGGCGGTGGGAGCGACGATCAAGGGGACGATATCGATTGTGGTGCCGACGGCGGGCACCATCATCGTGTATGACCAGTGGGAGGACGGCTATGAGGCGGACACCAGCAATCCGGTGCAGGCCAGCACCCAGATCTGGGGCGACGGCAATCCGGCGCACGGCCAACCGCCGGGCTACCCCAGTAATATCCTGCCTGCGGGTGCGGTGATTAAATTGCAGAATTCGGTGGGTTTGCCGCGCAGTCCCTCGAGCGTCGTGTATGACGGGCGGGACCGGATTTGCTCGACTGCGGCGGTGGCGGTGACCCGCGCGGCGTGGGCGACGGTGCCGGGTACGGTGCTGGCGAGTGCGACGGAAGTGTATGACACGCGCAAATACGGCACGGTCTTCAAGATTCCCGTCGGCACCAACACCGGCAGCACCCAGCTGTTTGAGTATTCAGGCCTGCACATTATCGCGTCGCAGGACCTGACGACGGTCACGGTCACGGCTGATCCGAGTTTGCCGTTGGTGACGGTGACCAAGACGATGAATCTGGGTGACTCGATGTTTGTGAATGGCGGGGTGAAAGCCGGTGCCATCGTCAGCGCGACCAAGCCGGTGCAGGTGCACGAGATCACCGGGGACATCGGATCGACCTATGAAGGCCGCACCTTCGCGATCCGCCCGACGAGCTTGTGGGGGGCAAGTTATTTTGCGCCGGTGGGCACCACGCTATCCACCGAGACCCACAATATTTTCCTCTACAACCCGAATGTCGCCGCCATCAACGTCACCTACGAGACGGTGAGCAGCACCGGGACCGTCAGTGTGCCGGCCAACGGCAATTACCAATTCACCATGCCGATGAACTCCGGCGGACATTTTTACACCGCGGGAGCCGAGACGTTTTACGCCGTCGGCGCCAATGACAGCGGTGGTGCGGCAAGCGCCAACCAGGTCCACGACTGGGGCTATGCGCTGCTGCCGGACGCCTATCTGACCACCGGCATCATCGTGCCCTGGGGCCCCGGTTCGGACACCACTGGAGCCAACGGCACCAAGCCGGACGGCAACGGCAGCCCGGTGTGGGTCACCCCCACCGCCAACACCACCGTCTACGTCAACTACACCGGAGACCTCACCGTCGGGGCCAACACCGCCTCCAACGGGGCGAAATACACCGATGCCATCACGGTGTCGAAGTGGCAGTCGCAGCGGATTTACGACACGACGGACAACGACATGACCGGGGCGCGGATATTCACCACCGACGGCACCCGTCTGGCCTGCGCGTGGGGTGAGGATCCGTCGAAAGCGGGAGCGGGCAGTCCGTATCTGGACCTTGGCACCACCATCGTGCCGTTTCCGCAGCCGTCGGTCCTCAAGAGCGCCGCACTGGTGGTTGACGTCAACAGCAATGGCCAGATCGACGCCGGCGACACCCTCGAATACACGGTGCGGGTTTCCAACGAAGGGGTGGTCGATCTCGACAATACCATCGTGCTCGACAACCTGCCCGCCAGCCTCATCTACGTGGCCGGCAGCACCAAGGTCAACGGCGTGACGGTGACCGACAACGTGGCGCCAGCCACCCCGTTTCCGGTCGATGAAGGCGGCTACACGCTGGCTTCCATTCCGCCGGGCTCATTCAGCACCGTCGTTTATCGCACCACCGTCGCTGTGGGGTCAGGGACCATTCCCAACGTGGCCATTACCTCGACCGGCGGCCAGTCGCTCACTTCCACCACGACCTCGACGGTGACTGCGGGCGTGGTCGCGCCGGTGGTGAACTTCACCGATGTGGCGGGCACGACGGTGGCCACCTACGCGGCCAACGGCAGTCTTTATTTAAAACTTACCGATGCGGCGGCCAACACCAGTGCGACCACCCTCCAAACCGTCACCGTGCTGGTGAAGGACACCAACACCGGCGACCTGCAGACCGTCACCCTCACCGAAACCGGGATCAATACCGGCATTTTCACCAACCTCACCGCGCTGCCCTCGTCCACCACCTCCGGCGCGCTGTCCCAGGACGGCACGCTTTACGCGTTGGCCGGCGATGCGCTGACGGTGAGTTACACCAACTCGGTGAGCGGGTTGAGCGCGAGTGCGGCCGCCGCCATCAGCGGTGCCGCCACCCCGGTGAAAAAACTCTATCTCAACAACCCGAGCCAGGGCCCGGTGACGGGGCAGGGATTGGATCGGATTAATCCGGCGGGTGGCACCACGGTCACCACCTCCGCCTTGGCCGCTCCGACCACCTCTACCATCAGTGTGGGCGGGGCCACCACCAAGGCGACCAGTGACACCGTCACCGGTGGCCTTGGCACCGCCGGGGCTGCCACTTCACTGACCTTTTCACACACCGCGGGTGCCGGCAGCAATCGCCTGCTGCTGGTGGCTGTTGCAACCGGCAGCCCAAACAATACCGCAACCCAAGGCACAGTCAGCGGGGTTACCTTCAATGGTGTCGCGATGACGCTGGTGGGGTCTGCGCTGGATGCCGCTGGCACCAATGCAAACACCTACATTTACCAGTTGAAAGACGCGAGTATTAACATCAGCACCGCGGCTAACGTGGTGGTTACCGCCACCAGTTCAACCATCGTGGCATCGGCCACCACCTTTATCGGGGTTAATCAGACCACTCCGTTGGGGACCTACGCCTCTGCGACTTCCACGAGTGGAGCCACCTTGAGTTTAGCCTCGGCTTACGCATCCGCCACCGGCGAGTTGGTCTATTCGATCGGTGCCATCGAACAAGGGAACACGAACCGAACCATTGCCACCGCCGTCGGCCAGACCGAATTGGCGAATACAGGCAACAACCAATTTGTCGATTTCGCAGTCAGCACCATCCCGGGTGCCGCCACGGTGTCGCCCACCTATACAGCCAGTATTGCCCGCGCGTGGACCATGGGTGTCGTCGCCATCAAGCCGGCGGCCGGCACTGCCGGCGGCACGACCACTTTCAGCCAGACTCCGGCGATGGCCAAGGCGTTCACGATGCCGGCGGGTGGCAGCCTCAGTCTGACCACCTATGTCTCAGGCATCACCGGCAGCATGCCGGCCACGCCGCTGATCACCGCCACTCTCAAAAAGGGCGCGACCTATGCCGGTGCCACCACCTTTGCGACCCTCACGAGCCCGGCATACAGCTCGGGCGCCGCCACCCTCACCTGGACCGGCACGCTCGCTACTGCGACCACCGTGGCAGCGGGCGAGTTCGTCTACATGGACATCAGCAACGGCCAGAGCGGGGCGGGTTTTGCGATCGATTATAGCAGCACCACCAAGCCCTCGGCCATCAGCCTGCCGGCCAGCACGGTCATCACGGTGGATTCCTTCGGCATCTATGACGCGGCCTATCCGGGCGGCAGTCTCGTCAGCAGCGTCAACAACGGCCAGAATGCGTATATGCGCGTCGTTGCTTCCGACCCGTTCGGCGCCTATGACGTGACGAGCCTCGATGTCACCCTCACGGATCCTTCAGCCGGCACCTCGACGGTCAATCTGACGAGCACGGTGGCGAGCACTGCCACTAGCAAGACGTTTGAATACGTCTGGACTTCAGGCCCGAGCACGGGCGGCTACTCGATCACGGTGAAGGCCAAGGAAGGCAGCGAAGGGCTGGTTTTCGCCACGGCGACCACGCCGCTGCAGGTCGCCCAGCTTGACCTCGGCACGCCGAGCATCACCACCTTCACCGATGCATCCGGCAACCCGGTGACCAGTTACACCACCAGCGGGCCGGTGTACGCGCAGGTCATCGATGGCGATAAGAACACCAATCCGCTCACCGTGCAGACGATCACCGCGGTCATCACCACCAGCACCGGTGACCGCGAAACCATTACTCTAACCGAAACCGGGGTCAACACCGGCATCTTCCGCAGCGGAGCGATCACAGTGAATACCGGCACGGTGACCCAGGGCAACGGCGTGCTCAACATTGCGGCCGGCTCGAGTTTGTTGGTGAGTTATGTGGACGCGGTGGACTCCACCGACACGAGTTCCGCCAACGCGGTCATTGCCACGGCCTCCACCACCAGCGTGAGCATTTACAAATCGCTGGTGAGCCCGGCGTCCGGCCACGCGCTGGTGGGTGGCAGCGTCGTGTACAACATCCAGGTCGCCAACACGGGCAGTAATTCGTTGGCAACCGTGTCGCTGGCCGATACATTTGATAATGCGAAATTGGCATATGTGAGCGCCACCACCGCGCCAAGCTCCACCGGCACGGGTACATTGAGCTGGACCAACGTCGGGCCGCTCACGGCCGGCCAAGTGGTGAATATCCAGGTGAGCTTCACCGCGCTGGCACCGGGCAGCGCCAGCAACTCAGCCAGCGCAGGCGGTACCGCCAGCGCCGGGCCCTCTGCGGCCAGCGTGACGATTGACAACCCGCAGGTTGCCGTCACCAAGACCTTGCTGACTCCGGCCAGCGGTCCCGCCTACAAGGGTGACAATGTCACGTTCCGGATTCTCGTGCAAAACACCGGCAACACCGTCATCACCACCTTGCCGGTGGGGGATAACTACAGCGGTCGCTCGTTCCAATATGTGTCGGCGACCAATCCGCCGGATGCCAGCGGCGGCGGGGCCTTGCTGTGGAACAACATCGGGCCGCTGGCGGCTGGCGCGAGTTGGACGACGGATGTGACCATGCTCGTCGTCGGCGCGGGAGCACCGGCCGCCAACACGGCCGATGTCTCCTATGCGGTGGACGCCAGCGGCAACTCGATCGCCCCGGTGACCAGCACCGCCTCCGTCACCACCTTGGCGGGCAGCATCGGCAGCACGATTTTCCAAGACAAGAATAACAACGGGGTGGCGGATGCGGGTGAGGGGATCGGCAATGTGACGGTGTTTGCAGACCTTAACAACAACGGGGTGCGCGACGCCGGCGAGCCTTTCGCCATCACCGATGCCAGCGGCACCTATCTGCTCTACAACCTGGCGCGCAGCACCTTCACCGTGGTGGTCGATACCTCGACCCTGCCGGCCTACCTCAACAAGCAGACCGTTGATCCCGATGCCACCAAGGATAACAAGACCAGCGTCACCCTGACCACTCTGGCCATGGACAACACGACGGCCAACTTCGGCTATCAATATCCGGCAGTCAGCGGCACCGTGTATGACGATGCCAACGGCTTGCTGGGCAGCCCGCTCAACACCGTGGACGGCAGCGGCACCAATGCCGGCGGCCTGTTGTATGCCAATCTGATCAATGCCAGCAACACGGTGGTGCAAGCCGTGGCGGTGGCGTCGAATGGCACGTACACCTTGCCGAACGTCACACCGAACAGTTATACCGTGGTGCTGAGCACGACCCAGGGCAGCGCCGGCGCAAGCGCCCCGGCCGCCGCCCTGCCCACCGGTTGGGTCAATACCGGCGAATTCCTCGGAAGTGGAGCCGGTAGCGACGGCTCGGTCAATGGCATCCTTGCAGTGGCGGTTGCTGGCAGCGATGTGAGTAACGCGAACTTCGGCATCGACCGGCGGCCGACCGCGGTGGCGGCGTCGTCGTCAAGCGCCAATCCCGGCAGCACCACCCAGGTGACGGTGCCGACCCTCAGCGGCACCGATCCGGAAGGCAGCACGGTGACCACCCTGATCATCAAGACGCTGCCGACCAACGGCACGCTGTATTATAATGGCATCGCGGTTACCGTGGGGCAAACGATCTCATCTTACAATCCGACCTTGTTGACGTTGGATCCGACCGAGACCGGGGCCGCCACCGCGATTTTCACTTACTCGGTGGTGGATCCGGCGGGAGCGGAATCCTCAGCGGCGGCGAGCGTGACGATGACGTTTACCGCGCCGTCCCTGAACATCAGCATCGGCGGCAATGTCTATGACGATGCCAATGGCCTCTCTGACAGCACGGTCAATGGCAGCGGCACCAATGCCGGCGGCTTGTTGTATGCCAACCTGATCAATGGCTCGAACCTCGTCACCGAAGTCGTGAAAGTGGCGACGGACGGCAGTTATAGCTTCGGTTCGGTGGTGTCCAGCGTGAGTACCAGCAGTTATACCATTGTTCTGAGCACCACGCAGGGAACCGTGGGAAGTGCCGCACCGGCCGCGGCCTTGCCCGGCGGATGGGCCAACACCGGTGAGTTCTTAGGCACCGGGGCCGGCAATGACGGCACTGCCAACGGGATTCTCGCAGCCTTCAGCGTGAGCAATGCCAGCGTGAGCACCGCGAACTTCGGGATTGACCGGTTGCCGACGGCCACGGCGGTGAGCGCGGCCTCGCAGCCGAATCCGAACTTCACATCGGGCACCAGCACGGTGACGGTGAACACACTGAGCGGCACCGACCCGGAAGATGCCACGACTTCCACGATCGTCATCAAGACGCTGGCGACCAATGGCACGCTGTTCTACAACGGTGTGGCGGCGACGTTGGGCCAGAAAATCACGGCGTACAACCCGGCCTTGTTGACGGTCCAGCCCAACACCGGCTCCGTCACGGTGAGTTTCACCTATTCGGTGGTCGACGCCGCAGATAAGGAATCCGCCTCCGCCGTTACTGTTAGCATGCCTTTTACCGGCATCAGCGTCAGCGGCAACGTCTATGACGATGCCAACGGCCTGAGCAACAGTACCGTAGATGGCAGCGGTACCAACGGCGGCGGCGTGACCTTGTATGCTTATCTCGTCGGTGCCACTAACATCTCACAGCGCGCCACGGTGGCTGCGGACGGAAGTTATCTGTTTGCCACCACGGTCGCGGCGGGGAGCTACACGGTGCGTTTGAGCACGACCCTTAGAAATGCCGGTCTTACCCCACCGGCAGTTGTGCTGCCTACTGGTTGGGTCAACACCGGCGAATTCGTTGGCACCGGCACCGGCAGCGATGCCACGGTGGACGGCAATGTCGCGGTGACTGTGGCCGCCGCCAGTGTGGCCAATGTGAACTTCGGCATCGATCGCAGTCCGACG
>CAIVSK010000214.1 GCA_903908495.1 Akkermansiaceae bacterium | reverse complement strand
CTTTGCGCCACTTTGCGTCCTTTGCGACTCCGCGGCAAATCTTCAAGTTAGTCGGGAGGATGAGCCACCCGCCTGTCCGCCGGCAGTGAACGACGCTTGGCCTTGACGTCCCGGCAGTTGTGGCGCATCAATAGGTTCAACCCGATGAACGACGAGCCCCGCCCCGATCCCGATGCCTTGCTCGCGCAGGTGCAACGCGAAGAGCACCAGGAAAAGCGCGGGCGGCTCTATATCATCCTCGGGATGTGCCCGGGGGTCGGCAAGACGTATGCGATGCTTTTGTTAGCCAAGCAGCGGCAACTCGATGGACTCGCCGTGTTGGTGGGAATCGTGGAGACCCACGGCCGCGAAGACACTGCCGCGTTGCTGGCCGATCTGACCGTCCTGCCGCGCATGCAGATCGAGCATGGCGGCCACACGTTGGAAGAATTTGATCTGGATGGCGCGATACAGCGCCGCCCGGATCTGCTGCTCGTCGATGAACTCGCCCACACCAACGCGCCGGGCAGCCGCCACCTCAAACGCTATCAGGACGTGCTGGAGTTGCTGGACTCGGGCGTCGACGTGTGCACCACTCTCAACGTCCAACACATCGAGAGCCAGGTCGACATCGTCCGCCAGGTCACCGGCGTGGCGGTGCGTGAAACCGTGCCTGATTCCATTCTCGACCGCGCCCATGAGATCCAGCTGGTGGACCTCAGCGTCGAGAAACTCCTGCTGCGCCTGGCCGAGGGCAAGGTCTATCTGGGAGAGCGGGCGGAGGCGGCGGCCGGTGGGTTTTTCCGCGCGGGCAATCTAACCGCTCTGCGGGAGCTCGCGCTGCGCTTCACCGCCGAGCGCGTCGACCGCGACCTCGAGGACATCCGCAAGGCCCGCCGGGTGGGCAGCCCGTGGAAAACCAACGCCCGCCTGCTGGTGGGCGTGGGCCCCACGCCGTATTCGGAAAGCCTGATCCGCTGGACCCGCCGCGCCTCCGGTCGCCACGCCTGCCCATGGCTGGCGGTGTGGGTGGAGGGCACATCTCCACTAACCAGCCAGGAACAGGAGTTTCTGGCCCGCGGTCTGGGCCTGGCGCGGCGCCTCGGCGGCGAGGTGGTTCATGCCACCGGCGACGATGTGGCGGCAACTCTGCTAGACGTGGCCCGCGAGCGCAACGTGTCGCAGATCATCGTCGGCAAGACCGACCACCGCGCGCTCTGGCGCCCGTCGCTGGCGGACCGCATCATCGCGGGCAGCGGCGAGATCGATGTATCGGTGGTGCGCCCGGTGGCCGGCCGCAGCCCCGGCCAGGCGTCCGCCCAACCGCGGAGTTTTGCGTTGGCCTCCCCCCATCGGTTGCGCGAATATGGGTTTGTCATCGCGTTGCTGGGCGTGCTCACCGCGCTATGCTGGCAGGTGGCATGGGTGGCGGGCTACACGATGCCGGCGCTGGTCTATCTGTTTGCCATCTTGCTGGCGGCGTTCCGGTTCAGTCGCGGCCCGATGTTGATGATGGCCGGACTCAGCGCGCTGGCGTGGGACTTTTTCTTCATCCCACCGCGCTTCACCCTGCAAATCAAGGCGCTGGAAGACGTCATTCTGTTGGGAATGTTCTTCGCCGTCGCGTTGTGCATGGGAAGCCTAACGACACGGCTGCGCACACGGGAAGCCGCCGAGCGGCGGCGCCAGCAGGAGACCGATGCGCTGCTGCGCGTGACCCAGAGCGCAGCGCTCATCCCGGAGACCGAGAAGGGCCTGAGCGAGGCGTTGCAGATCATCAATGGCGTCATTGATGCAGATACCGCGCTGGTGGTGCGCCTGTTGGATCATTCATTGCCCACCGCGGCGCATCCTGCCAGCACCTGGCAGCCGCCGGAGCGGGAGTTCGGGGTGGCTGCCTGGAGTTATGCTAACAAAAAAGTCGCGGGCCGCTTCACCGACACGCTGCCGCAGTCCGCCGCCACGTGGTTTCCGCTGCAGACGGCCACTTCGGTCATGGGTGTGCTGGGGCTGCGGCTCAGCGGTGACGGCGACACGCTGGACTTCCTTCGGCACCAGGCGGTGGAGGCGTTCGCGCTGCAGCTGGCATTGGTGTTAGAGAAAGAGCACTTCATGCACGCGGTGAACCAGACCGAGCTGATGGACAAGAGCGACCGGCTGCGCAGGACGTTGCTGGACAGTGTATCGCACGAGTTGAAGACCCCCCTGGCCATCATTCACGCGGCGATCGAGGGCATGGGAGCGGCTGCGGCCAACCCGTATGTTGAGGAAATCAGCACCGCGAGCAAACGTCTCCAGCGGCTGGTGGACGGCCTGCTGCAAATGACGCGCCTCGAGTCCGAGGTGGTCGAGCCGCAACTGGAGTGGTGCGATGTGAGCGAACTGGTGGGAGATGCCGTCGCCGCCGTGAGCGACGCCTTGAAGACCCATTCGGTTCAGATAAGCATATCTCCGGACCTGCCTCTCATTAAGACCGACCATGCGCTGTTGCAGCAGGCCCTAACCAACGTGCTGCACAACGCCGCGGTTTACTCGCCGGCGCAATCCGCCATCGAACTCAGCGCGAGACACGCCGATCACCGGCTGCGGCTCAGCGTGCGCGACCATGGCCCCGGCCTGCCACCCGGCGAGGAGGCGCGCGTGTTTGGCAAATTCTATCGGGCCCCCGGGGCGCCGGCCGGCGGCACCGGGCTGGGGCTATCCATCGCCCGCGGCTTCGTCCAGGCCATCGGCGGAGATATCACCGGCTGGAATCACCCGGAGGGAGGTGCGGTGTTTGAAATCCTGCTGCCGGCGGAATTCATGGCGCAGGGAGCGGAGTCATAGCCGGGCACTTCGTTGAAGTCGTGCTGCGCGGCGGAATGGAAGTGCAAGCTCATTTTGCCGGACCGCTGGGACGATAGGTCAACCCGGCGAGCAGCTCTTGATGGCCAAGTCACCCTGATCAAGACACCCCTTGAGCGCCATTGGCAACGCTTTCAGAAACGGTTGACTGCCAACACACCTTCGGATACTCTAACTGACATGCCAAACGATACCACTCCGTACCAACCCGTGAACCATGTGTTCGAGGAGCTTCGGAGGTCCGGGTATCTCGTCATCGATGACAAAGGCTCGGTTTCCTACAAGCATTGAACCTCCCCCGCCATGACCGCCCTCATCATTGACGATGAAATCCAGATCCGCCGCCTGCTGCGGCTGGCATTGGAGTCGCGGGGCTACACGGTACACGTCGCCGAGAACGGCCGCCTCGGCTTGCAGGAGGCGGTGTTTTGCCGGCCCGACGTGGTTTTGCTGGATCTGGGCCTGCCGGATATGGATGGACTCGACGTGCTCAAGAGCCTGCGCGAGTGGAGCAGTGTGCCGGTGTTGATGCTGTCGGTGCGCGACCAGGAGAGCGTGAAAGTTGCGGCGCTGGAAAATGGTGCCGACGACTACGTGACCAAGCCGTTCAGCACCGCCGAACTGATAGCCCGGCTGGCGGTCATTCAACGCCGTCATCATGGCAACGAATCGCCCGAGCTGGTGGTCGGTCCTCTAACGATCCATTTGGATCGGCACGAGGTGTTTCTAGCCGGCAAGCCGCTGAAGATGACGCCCACGGAATACGCGTTTCTGCACGCGCTGGCCCGGCACGCGGGCAAGATTGTCACCCAGCGCCAGTTGTTGCGCGAGGTCTGGGGCCAGCAAGGTGACGGCCAAACCCACTACCTGCGGGTCTATGCCAACCACCTGCGCAAGAAACTCGGGGATCAGCTCATTGTTAGCAACGAGCCGGGCATCGGCTACCGCTTGCTAGAGCCGTGAAGCAAGCGGGTGGCATCAACCTGGAATGGAAAATGGAATAGGTTGCAGTGGGGCTTTTTTACCACAGATTCCTCACTGGGATTTCCCCCGCGCTCCCGGCATGGGGGGACGCCTATCCGCGAGACGGATTGGCGTTGTTGGCAACGCGGCAAATCTCCCGGTTGAGCCAAAGCGGGGTGGCGGGCTCCGCCCCTTGCCGCCGCACTCCATGCAGTGGCTGCGCAGACACGGCGCTATCGATCTTGCCCGTCCAGCTGCAGCATTTCCTCGCGCATCCGCTCCAACAGGCGCTGCATGTCGTCGACGTGGCGGCGCAGCCGCTCCGGATTGGCGGGCACCAGGCCCGGCAGCTGGGGGGCGGTCTGCTCCGGCCGCTCGCCCGCAGCCAGGCCGCGGGCAACCGGCGCGGCGGCCCTGACTTGGGCAGGCTCCAGCGGCTTGCGGTCCAGCAGCGAAGTGACCGCGGCGGAGGGCATCACAAACGAGCGGGTGCGATCGGCCCGCGCCATGGTGATGCCCACCACGCGGCCGTGCAAATCGACCACCGGGCCGCCGATCTGATTCGGGTCGGGCCGCATGTCGGTTTGAATCACCTTGGAAAACGAATCGTGCACGCGGCTGGTCGGACCGCCCATTTGCTCCATGTAGAGCAAGCGCTCGCCGGAAGATTGGGGCAGGTCCGGGCGGTTGCCCAACAACACCTCGAGCGCCAGTGGCTTGCCGCCGCGCTCGACGCTCATGGCCAAGCGCGCACCGGGGGCCAGGCCGGTCAGCGCGTTGCGCAATTCCAACACCCCGGAAATCGGCCGCTGGTTGACCCGCTTGATCACGTCCCCGACCCGCAAGCCGGCCTCCGCAGCACCGGAGCCGGCGGTAACTTCCTGCACCTTCACCCCGGGCCCGGCGAAGCGAAGGTCGCCCTGGACTCCGAGATAGGCCTTGTCGGTTTCGCGCAGGTCGCGCTCCAACACACTGACCACACCAAAGGCAGCGGGCTGGCCGCCGGGTTGTGTAGCCGTTAGAAACGCGCCCAGCCCGGGCTTCTCGGCGAACCACTTCACCGGCGTGAGAGGCTCGCCCTGGATGGAAAGCAGCGCGAGGTCCTCGTCCTGATAGACACCGGTCAGCGTCGCGGCGCGCACATCGCCGGCACCCGCTTCCACCCGCAAGACACCGGCTGCGCGGGCCACCTCGCTGAATTTGGTGAGGATCTTGCGGCCGTCTGCCACCACCGTGCCATAAGCGAGGCGGCGCTTGCCGGCCCACACCCGCACGGTGGACTTGGCGGCGGTGGTTAGAACCGGGGCGAGTGCCTGGTTGAACTCG
The DNA here is from genome assembly GCA_903908495.1 of Akkermansiaceae bacterium. Taxonomy (GTDB): domain Bacteria; phylum Verrucomicrobiota; class Verrucomicrobiia; order Verrucomicrobiales; family Akkermansiaceae; genus Luteolibacter. The sequence goes on along the minus strand of CAIVSK010000214.1, from coordinate 5,410 downwards.
TCGGCCTGAGCGTCGACGGCCTGGCGCTCCTCGGGCCGGAGCAAGGGGATGTCTTCCGGCTGCTGTTGGGCGGCGAGAGAACCGGCCAGCAGACATGCTAACAAAATCTGGGAGGGGATTTTCATTTTCCGGGGGGAGGCGGGTTGGTGGTTTACTGCGTTTGGAACAAGTGGTCGCGGCGGGCCAGGGTCACCTTGAATTCCAGATTCTTGTCGTCGCGCAGGACGCCGAGTTTGACGACTTCACCGGCCTGTTTTTTGGCGAGGATTTGTAACAACTCGTTGCCGTTGCGGATTTCGCTGTGGTCAAGCGCCAGGATCAGGTCGCCGATGCGCACCCCGGCGGCGGCGGCCGGTGACCTGGGCACCACCATCTCCACCGGCACGCCTTTGACCCGCCGGGCGAGGCCCATTTCGATGCCTAACACCGGCATCTCGGGATTGGCAAAGGGATTGAGCGAGAGCCGGCCCCAGCCCTCGCCGGCCAGCAGGCGGTCCCAATCCTCGCGGTAGCCATCGATGCCGGCGTGATTGTTGTTGGTGAGAGCCACGCCGATGTTGGAGTGGATGCCGACGATCTTGCCGTCCAGATCGAACAAGGGGCCGCCGGAGTCGCCGCCGATGAGGGTGCAGTCTGTTGTGAGGAAATTTCCCGGGCCCTTGGAGATGACCCGGCCGAAGCGCACGGGCGGGGTGCGGCCGGGATCAAACCCTGCGGAATGGCCGAGGGCGATGACCCAGTCGCCGGCCTCCAGATGTTTGGAGGTGCCGCGCGCGACCCACGGCCACGGGCCTTTGGCGGTGATTTGGACCATGGCAATGTCTTTGGAGTAGTTGGCACCCAGCACCTTGCCCGGCACCTGCTTGCCATCGGGAAAGACCACCAATACCTCCGCGCTGCCCTGCACCACATGCGCCGCAGTGAGCACCAAGCCGTCGGCCGTGGTCACCACACCCGAGCCCGACGCACCGGTTTTCTCCGCCAGCAGGGCGACGGTGGCCGGCGTCACCTTGGCCGCCACCGCCTCCACCTTGGCCTCCAGTTTGGTCAGATCCTGCAGGGAATGCGCCGGTTCGCGGCCGGACACGGGTGCCAGGACGGCAAGCATGCACAGCCAAGGGACAGCCAAGGGGAAATTGCGCGGTATCGTCTTCATTGCATGTTCCACAGCGGCGGAGGCCGCCTGATTTGTCTGTCGCTTGAATCCGGGATAGCTTGCCGCTGGGGCACGCGCTACAGTGCCGCCGCCGATGTCAAAACGCAACCCGCCCGAAAACGACCCGCGCCGCGGCGGCAAGCCCGCGGCGGCCGCCGTGCGATCGCGCAGCGGCCTGTCCTTGCTGCTGTTTTGGCCGTTTCACCTGTTCAGCTGGTTCACCCGCGCGTTTGTGCTGCCCGTGCGCCTGTTGCTGCGGGCGTTGGGCTACCCGCTGGTGGCCGGGTGTTACGGCCTCGTTGTGGGTGCCGTGGGTTATGGCATTCAAGCCCAGCGCTACGATTTGGAAAAACTCAATGCGATGCCCGAGCGCAGCATCGTGCTCGATCGACTGGGCGAGGAAATCGGCCGCATCCACGGCGAGAAGCGCTCGCTGGTGCCGCTCGACGAGGTCGCCGAGAATTTCCGCAAAGCCATTCTCGCCCGCGAGGACGCCCGTTTCTACAAGCACCATGCCATCGACCCGATCGGCATCCTGCGCGCCGCAGTGGCCAACGTGCAAGGCAAGCGCCAAGGTGCCTCCACCATCACCCAACAACTCGCCTCTGACGCATTCCAGCTCAAGGAAGGCGAGCAGCGCCACGACATCCTCCGCCAGGCAAACCGGAAAATGTTGGAAATTGCCATCGCCTGCCGGATCGAGACCGCCCTGACCAAAGACGCAATCCTCGAGGCCTATATCAATCAAATCAACTGGGGCCGGCAGATCCGCGGCATCGGCGAAGCGTCGCGCATTTACTTCGAGAAACACCCGTCCGAGCTCACACTCTCAGAGTCGGCAATGCTCGCCGGCATCGTCCGCGGCCCGGATGCCTTCAACCCGTTCAGCTCGCTCAGCGCCGCCATCCGCGAGCGCGATACCACCCTGGACCGGATGGTCGACACCGAGGCGATCACCCGCAGCGAGGCCGACGCGGCGAAAAAGGAGCCCATCGAGTTGCGGCCGAAGTGGCGGCGCGAGACCCAGGAAAGTTATGCGATGGACGCGATCCGCCACGATCTGGAGATCATTCTCGAAAAGGAGAACATCGAACTCGGCGGCCTGACCATCAACACCACCATCGACCTGCGCATCCAACACAAGGGCGAGGAAGCGCTCGACAAAAAACTCCGCGAAGTCGAACGCATCCCCGGCTATCCGCACCAAACCCGCACCGCTTGGCGCGCCCTGCCCGACGACAAGCGCGTGGAACCGACCTATCTTCAAGGTGCCTCCGTCGTCGTGGAAAACCGCACGGGTGCGGTGTTGGCGGTCATCGGCGGGCGCGATGCCAACGAAAGCAAATACAACCGCGCCACCCAAGGTATCGGCCGCCAGTTCGGTTCGCTGTTCAAGCCGTTCGTCTATCTGGCAGCCTTCGACGTCGGACTGCGCCCCGACACCAGCATCAGCGACGGCCCGATCCAGCCCGGCGAAATCAAGGGCGCGGGCACTTGGCACCCACATAACTCCGATGGCAAATTCGGCGGCTTCGAGCCCGCCTCCTACGGCCTCATCCGCTCCCGCAACACCATGTCCGTGCGCGTCGGTAACCTCGCCGGACTCGCCCGCGTCGCCGAGGTCGCCAAGAACGCCGGCTTTTCCACCCCGATGCCGCGCAGCCCCGCCTCCTTCCTCGGTACATGGGAGGCCACCCCCTGGGAAATTGCCACCGCTTATAGCATCTTCCCTAACAACGGCACCCGGTTCTGCCCCTACCTGATTTCAGAGATCAAGGATCGCAAGGGCAATGTCCTCTATTCGGCTCTGCCTCTGCAGTACCCCGCCGCCAAAGCCGGCTCGGCCTGGTCGATCTCCAGCATTCTAACCGAAGTGACCACCCGCGGCACCGCCGCCTCAGTCACCCGCTTGGGCTTCGATGCCCCCTGCGGCGGCAAGACCGGCACCACCAACGATTTCAAGGACGCGTGGTTCTCGGGCTTCACCTCCAACCTGACGTGCACCGTGTGGGTCGGCTTCGACACCCCCAAAAAAATCATCCAGGGCGGCTACGGTGCCACCCTCGCCCTGCCGGTGTGGGTGGACATCATGAAGACCGCCGAGCGCCTCGGCTACAAGGCCGGCAAACTCAATAGCAACGTGCCGCTCGCCGACGTCAGGCTCTGCCGCCTCTCCGGCAAACGCGCCACCGCCGGCTGTGAGACCGCCGCCACCGCCTACGTCGATCACGTGCCTAACGACACTCTGCCCGCCGCCGATGACCTCTGCCCGCTGCATCCGGCGCGCGCGGTGACGGTGGATGAAACCGCGCTGCCACCCAAGGCCGCAGCAGCGGCCCCACCGCGGGCCGCGCCGGTGCAGGACGACGGCGTGCCGCTCCACGCCACCCCGGTGGAAGAAGATGAGCCCGAACCGCCCCGCGCGGTGCCCGTGCACGAGTGAGCCGTCGCTCCCGTGATTGAGGCCGTTGGAATCCTGGCAGGATGGCCCGGTCCACTGGTGGCGCGGGTATCCTGCCCGCCGCCAAGCGGCCCCCGGGCCTTGCTGGCGTCACTCGCTGGCGATGCTCGCCGCGCCGAAATACGGCACCAGCGCATCGGGGATGCGGATGGAGCCATCGGCTTGCTGGCACTGCTCTAACAAAGCAACATAAAGCCGGGGCAGAGCGGTGCCGGACCCGTTGAGGGTGTGGGGAAAGCGGTTCTTGCCCTCGCTGTCCTTGAAGCGCAGGCGCATGCGGCGGGCCTGGTAATCGCCGAAGCACGAGCAACTGGACACCTCGAGGTATTTGCCATGGCCGGGGGCCCAGACCTCGATGTCATAGGTCTTGGCTGATGATTGACCGACGTCGCCGGTGCACAGTTCGATGACGCGGTAGTGCAGGCCGAGGTTTTGGAGGATCGACTCGGCGTGGGCGGTGAGCTGCTCCAACACCTCGAAGCCGGTGTCCGGATAGACGATTTGCACCAACTCGACCTTATCGAACTGGTGCATGCGGATGATGCCCTTGTTATCGCGGCCGGCGGAACCGGCCTCGCGGCGGAAGCACGGGGTGTAGGCGACCATTTTCACCGGCAGCGCGGCTTCTGGCAGCAGGGTGTCCCGGTAGAGGTTGGTCACCGGCACCTCGGCGGTGGGTGCCAAAAACAACGAGTTGCGGCCATCGCCCTCGGCCGGCTCGGTGCCGTACATGTCCGCCTCGAACTTCGGCAATTGGCCGGTGCCTTCCATGCACTCGCGCTTGACCAGCAGCGGCACGTTGACTTCCTCGTAGCCGTTGGCGGCCTGCGTATCCAACAAAAAGTTGATGAGTGCGCGTTCGAGGCGGGCGCCGCGGCCGCGGTAGACGGCGAAGCCCGAGCCGGCGATGCGGATGGCATCCTCCCAGTGGATCAGGCCCAGCGCGGTGGCCAGTTCGACGTGATCTTTGGGCTGGTCGATGGCGGGCTGGCGGCCCCACTCGCGGACGACGGGATTGGCCGACTCGTCGCTGCCGATGGGACAGGCCTGATGGGGGAGGTTGGGGATATTGAGGAGCAGCTCGGATTGGCGGAGGGCGGCGGCCTCGGCCTCGACGTCGAGGGCGGCGATTTGGGCGTTGATGGCGCGCACCTCGGCTTCGATGGCCGCGCTGTCCTGGCCCTTGGCTTTGAGGGTGCCTATGTCCTTGGAAAGGGATTTGCGGCTGCTTTGCAGTTGTTGTTTGGACGTCTCGGCCTGGCGGCGGCCCTCGTCACAGGCGAGCACCTCGGCAACGAGTTTCCAATGGTCGCCGCCGCGGGTTTTGAGGCGCTCTTCGACGGCGGTGGGGTTGTCGCGGATGACGCGGATATCAAGCATGGCGCTGCGAGTGTCGCCGACCTGAGGCAGGAATCAATCCCAAAAAGCCACCGCCGCGACTGGCCGGTTTTCAAAGCTCACGGAGCGGCGGCCTCCGAGCCGCCGTGGACCAAGGCGGGGTGCCAGCGCACGAGGTGCCTTGAAGCGGCATGCGGCGGCAAGTTAAAGGCAAGTGCGGGAGCACGGCCGACCCGGCTGAGAGGGGAGCGAACATGCCCGGCGTTTTGGCATGACCGGGGTCGAATGCCGGGTTCTGATCACGGAGTGGTCACTGGCGGCGTGGCCGGAACCAGCAGCCGGACCGGTCCTAACAATCCTGACGCCATCGCGGGCCAGCCGGAGGCGTCGAATGGCTTGTAGTCGATGTTGACGAAGTTGATCTCGCGGAATTGTTTCCACGGCACGTGGCGGCG
>CAIVSK010000213.1 GCA_903908495.1 Akkermansiaceae bacterium | reverse complement strand
CTGCCTACTGGTTGGGTCAACACCGGCGAATTCGTTGGCACCGGCACCGGCAGCGATGCCACGGTGGACGGCAATGTCGCGGTGACTGTGGCCGCCGCCAGTGTGGCCAATGTGAACTTCGGCATCGATCGCAGTCCGACGGCCCTTGCGGTGACGGCAGCGGCGCAGCTCAACCCGGGCAGTACGACGCGGGTGGCGATTCCCGCATTGAGCGGCACCGACCCGGAAGATACCAGCACCTCGACGGTGGTGATCAAGACGCTGGCCACCAATGGCACGCTGTATTACAACGGCACGGTGGTCACGCTCGGCCAGATCATCCCGAGCTTCAATGGCACGCTGTTGACCTTGGATCCGATCGACGGCGCCACTACGGCGAGTTTCACTTATGCGGTGCAGGACCTTGCGGGCAAGGAATCAGCTGCGGTGGCGGTGAGCCTGCCGATCACGGATATCACGGTCGCGGGGAGTGTGTACGACGATGCTAACGGCCAAATCAACAACACCGTAGACGGCACCGGCACCAACGCGGGCGGCTTGTTGTACGCCAATCTGGTCAACGGCAGCAGCCAGGTGCTGCAATCAGCGCTGGTGGCCGCGGATGGAACATATAGTTTCACCAAGGTGGCGCCGAATGCGAGTTACTCGGTCACGCTGAGCATCAACCAGGGCCTGACCGGCGGTGTGGCACCGGTCGTCGCGCTGCCAAGCGGCTACGTCAACACTGGCGAGCATATCGGCGCGGGTACCGGCAGCGATGGCACGGCCGATGGCATCATCGCGGTGGCCGTGACCACCACCAGCGTGAGCAATGTGAACTTTGGCATCGATCAGCTACCGGCGGCTGCCGCAGTGAGCGCCGCCTCGCAAGCGAACCCCGCCGGCACGAACCGGGTGCAGGTGGCGACCCTCAGCGGCACCGATCCGGAAGACGCGTCGGTGACCACTATCATCATCAAGACCCTGGCGACCAATGGCACGCTGTATTACAATGGCACGGCGGTGACGGTTGGCCAGGTTTTGACCAGCTACAGCGCCTCGCTGCTTACGGTCGATCCAATCGACGGTTCGCCGGCGGTGAGTTTCACCTACTCCGTGGTGGACGCCGCAGGTAAGGAATCGGCTGCGGCCACGGTCAGTCTGCCGTTCGCCGCGGTGGGCATTGCGGGCAGCGTGTTTGACGATGCCGACGGCTCAAAGGTGCAGAATGGCTTGGAAGCGGGGACTTACGCCGGCGGCGGCCTGTATGTGAATGTGCTCGATTCAACGGGCACCACGGTGGTGGCCAGCGCGGCGGTGGCCTCGAATGGCTTGTACTCAGTGGCAATGGTGGTGCCTAACACGACCTACGTGTTGCAACTCAGCAATGTGCAGGGCACGCCAAGCAGCGCGGCACCGACCCAAAGTCTGCCCGTCGGGTGGGTGACCACCGGCGAAAATGCCAACGGCACGCCCGACGGCAACCCGAACGGCAAGCTCCAGGTGGCAGTGACCACCAGCACTGCCAGCGGCCAAAACTTCGGCATCGAGCAAGTGCCGCACACCACCACGCTGACCCCGGCGGCCCAAGGCAATCCCGGCGGGACGACTCAGGTCACGGTGCCCACGCTGGCGGGGACCGACCCGGAAGACGGCGCGCTGGGCAGCGGCAAGAGTTTCCAAATCACCAACCTGGCGATCAATGGCACGCTTTACTACAGCGGCACTGCGGTGACGCTCAACCAGATCATCAGCAATTACAACCCGGCGTTGCTGACGGTCGATCCGGCTGATGGCGCGGTGACGGTCGATTTCAACTACGCGGCGGTGGATGCCGCGGGCAAGGCGGACCCGAATCCGGCGAGTGTGAGCATGCCGTTCACGACGCTGAGCATCAGCGGCACGGTGTGGGACGACGCCGACGGCAGCGGCACCATCGCGTTCGCTAACATTCAAACCGGCACCGAGACAGGCACCGACGCGGGTGGCATTCACGCCAACCTGATCGGCAGCAATGGCAAGGTCATCGCGACCACCCCGGTCAATCCCAACGGTACCTACGCGTTCAGCGGCCTCACCGGCGGCCAGAGCGGGCTGACAGTCAACCTCACATCGGTCCCGGCCACCGTCGGGTCCACGTCCACCGCCAGCCTGCCGAGCGCCTGGGTTGCCACCAGCCCATTGACGCAGAACGCGTTCAATTTGGTGGCCACCAGCATCACGGCCAAAGACTTTGGCATCGACCAATTGCCCACCGCGCAAGGCGTGGACGTTCCCGGCCAGCCGAATCCTGAAAGTGGCAATGTCACGCTGCCATCGGCCAACTTCATCGGCACGGATCCGGAAGGCCCGGTTAAATTCTATATCATCACCGCGATGCCGACTAATGCCACCAGCATCACCATCAGCGGTACGACAACTTACACGCCGGGCAACTTCCCGGTCGGGGGTGTTTCCATCGCGGCAAACACCAACGGCACCCTGCCAACCGGGGCGGTGGCGGTTATTCCGACGACCGGGGCGGTGACGGTGAGCCTGTCATTCAAGGTGCGCGACGCCGCCGGCAAAGATTCGAGCGTCGGATCCCTGTTGGTGCCGTTTGGTGTGACCACCGTCGGCGGCACGGTTTGGGACGATGCCGATAACAGCGCCAACGCTACCTTCAGCTCAATCCATACCGGCACCGAAAGCGGTGCCAATGCCTCAGGCCTGTATGCCATCCTGGTCGGTAGCAACGGCAAAGTGCTCGCCAGCCAGGCGGTCGCCTCGGACGGCACCTATTTGTTCCAAGACGTGGGCACCCCCAGCGGTGTCAGCGTGTGGCTGGCCACCAGCACCACCGCAGTCGGGCAGGATCCGCCCGCCGTTGGCGTCCCCGGTGGTTGGACCGCCACCAGTCCGCTGGCACAAACCGCGTTCAACGTGACGGCCAGCGTTGGGGCCAAGGACTTTGGCATCGAACAATTGCCAGACAGTGAATCGGCGACGGCGGCCAGCCAAGCCAATCCGGGCGGCACCACCAGCGTGACGGTCAGCCCGAGCTTGTTCCACGGCACGGATGCGGACGGCACCGTCGCAAGCCTGCGCATCATGGCGTTGCCGGTCAATGCGACGAGCATCACCATCAACGGGACCACTTACGGGACTGGATACACCGCCTTCCCGGTGGGAGGCGTCACCGTGACGACCAACTCGAGCGGCTACCCGAACCAAACCATCAGCGTCGACCCGGGTGCCGGCGCGCTGAGCGTGGCTATCAGCTACGCGGCGATCGACAATGCAGGCAAGCAAGATCCGACGCCAGGCACCGTCACCGTGCCGTTCACCTACATCACCCTCAGTGGCACGGTCTTCGACGATGCCAACGGCCTGACAGACGTCACCGTCAACGGCACAATCCCCAACATCAGCGCCGCGCTGCATGTGAATCTCATTGATTCTAACAACATCGTGCTGGCCACCACCAGCGTCAACACGGATGGCACCTATACCTTTACCAACGCGCCGCCCAATATTCTCGGCGAGGTGATGCTCTCGACCAACGCAGGAGTGGTCGGGCAGTCCGAACCGGGTTACAGTCTGCCAGCCAACTGGGTGAATACCGGCGAGAGCGCCGGCGGCACGCTCGATGGCAATCCCGACGGCGAACTCAAGTTCACGATCGTCACCAGCGATGTGAGTGCCCTCAACTTCGGCATCGAGCAATTGCCGGACACCACGGACCTGCGGCCCGCGGCCCAGGCCAACCCGGGTGGCACGGTCCAGGTGACGGTGCCGACCCTGGCCGGTACCGACCCTGAAGACGGCGCGCTGGGCAATGGCAAGAGTTTCAAGATCACCAGTTTGCCGGGCAGCGGGACGCTCTATTACGGCGGCACCCCGGTGACGCTCAACCAGGTGATCAGCGGCTATGTTCCGGCTAACTTGACCGTGGATCCCAATAGTGGAACCGTCACGGTGAGCTTCTCATACGCGGCGGTGGACGCCGCCACCAATGTCGACCTGAGCTCGGCCACCGTGGCCATGCCCTTCACCGATATCACGCTCAGTGGCACGGTTTTCGACGATGTCAACGGGACCAAAGTGCAGGACGGGCTCGAGGCGGGCACCAACGCCGGCGGCTTGTCGGTCAATTTGCTCAATGCGGCCGCTACCAGTGTGGTGGCCACCACCACCGTGGCTAGCAATGGCAGCTACAGCTTTGCCAACGTGCTCCCAAACACCAACTACATCCTCCAGCTGACGGTCAACCCCGGAACCGTAGGCAATGCCCCGCCCGCGACGGCGGTGCCGACCGGTTGGGTGACCACCGGCGAAAATGCGGGTGGCAGCCCGGACGCCACGGCCGATGGCAGCCTGAGCGTGGCGGTGGGCACAGGTGCCGTGGCGGCACAGAATTTCGGAATTGAGCAATTGCCAAACAGCGGGACGGCCACGGCCACCAGCCAAGCCAATCCGGGCGGGACCACGAGTGTGGCGGTCAGCGCCAGCTTGTTCAGCGGCAGCGATACCGACGGCACGGTGGCGAGCCTGCGGATCACGGGATTCCCGAGCCATACGACGAGCATCACCATCAACGGTAGCACGTACTCGGCCGCAAACTTCCCATCAGGCGGAGTGACGGTGCCGACCAACGGCCTCGGCCAACCGACGCAGGCCATCAGCGTGGACCCGGCCGACGGGGCGGTGAGCGTGGTGCTCACGTACGCCGTGATCGACAACGCGGGCAAAGAGGCCCCGAGCCCCGGGAGCGTGACCTTGCCGTTCACCGTGTCCATTGCTGGCAAGGTGTTCGATGACGCCGACGGCTCCGGCGTGCAAAACGGCAGCGAGGCGGGAACTTACGCCGGCGGTGGCGGCTTGTATGTCAATCTGCTAAACGCGGCAGGCACCACGGTGGTGGCCTCCGCCGTGGTGGCTGGCGACGGCAGTTATGTATTGCCGGTGGTGCCGCCCAACGCGACCTATATCCTGCAGCTTTCCATCAATGCCGGCACGCCGGGCAGCGGCACACCGGTGCAGGCCTTGCCCAGCGGGTGGGTCACCACCGGGGAAAACGCCGGTGGCACGCCCGATGGCAACCCCAATGGTAAACTACAGGTGGCCGTGGTGCTGGCCAACGCCAGCGGCCAGAACTTTGGCATCGAACAATTGCCGGAGACCACGGGTCTGACCGCAGCGGCACAGGCCAATCCCGGCGACTCGATCAAGGTTGTGGTGCCGACCCTGGCAGGCAGCGACCCGGAAGATGGCGTGTTGGGCGCAGGAAATTCCTTCCAAATCACCGGTCTGGGAGTCAATGGCACACTTTACTACAATGATGTCGCGGTAACGATCAACCAGATCATCAGCGGCTACGATCCGACCAAGCTGAAGGTCGATCCGAACGATGGCGCGGTGTCGGTGATGTTCGACTATGCGGCGGTGGATGCCGCCGGCAAGGCCGATCCCACACCCGCGACGGTGACCCTGCCGTTTTCGACCCTCACCATCAGCGGCACCGTGTGGGACGACGCGGATGGCAGTGCACTCGTGGTCGATGGAGTTTTCACTGGCATTCAAACCGGCAGCGAGGCCGGCACCGACGCCGGCGGCATTCACGCCAATCTGATCGGTTTCGACGGCAAGGTCATCGCCACCACCCCGGTCAACCCGGACGGCACCTACTCGTTCAGCGGCCTCAACGGCGGCCAAAGCGGGCTGACCATCAACCTCACCCCGGTCCCGGCCACCGTCGGGGACGCAGCGCCCAGCGCCAGCCTGCCGACGGGTTGGGTCGCTACCAGCCCGTTGGCGCAGGCCGCCTTCGCTCTGGTGGGAACCAGCATCAGCGCCAAGGACTTTGGCATCGAGCAATTGCCCACCGCGCAGGGCGTGGACGTGCCCGGCCAGTCCAACCCTGAAAGTGGCGATGTCACGCTGCCATCGGCAAACTTCATCGGCTCGGACCCGGAAGGACCCGTCAAATTCTATATCATCACCGCCATGCCGACGCATGCCGCCAGTGTGACCATCAGCGGGACGACTTACACGCCGGGTTCCTTCCCGGTCGGGGGAGTATCCATCGCGGCAAACACCGACGGCACACTGCCAACCGGGGCGGTGGCAGTTTACCCGACGACCGGAGCGGTGACGGTGAGTCTGTCATTCAAGGTGCGCGACGCCGCCGGCAAAGATTCGAGCGTGGAATTCCTGCTGGTGCCATTTGGTGTGACCACCGTGGGTGGCACGGTCTGGGACGATGCTAACAATAGCGCGGCTGGCACCTTCAGTGATATTCAAAACGGCCAAGAGAGCGGCGCCAATGCCCCCGGCTTGTATGCCATTCTGGTCGATAGATTCGGCAAAGTGCTCGCCAGTCAACTCGTCGCCGCGGACGGCACCTATTTGTTCCAAGACGTAGGCACTCCCAGCGGGGTGAGCGTCTTGCTGGCCACCAGCACGGTTGCTGTCGGGCAGACTCCGCCCGCCGCGGGCGTTCCCAGCGGTTGGGCCGCCACCAGCCCGCTGGCCCAAATCGCGTTTGACGTGACCGCCAGCGTCGGGGCCAAGGACTTCGGCATCGAGCAATTGCCAGACAGTGAATCGGCGACGGCCGCCAGCCAGGCCAATCCGGGCGGCACCACCAGCGTGACGGTCAGCTCAAGCTTGTTCCACGGCACGGACGCCGACGGCACCGTCGCGAGCCTGCGCATCATGGCGCTCCCTGACAATGCGACGAGTATCACGATCAATGGGACTCTTTATACGATCGATACATTTCCTGGAATCGGAGTCACGGTGCCAACCAATTCCAGCGGCTACCCGACCCAAACGATCAGCGTGGACCCGATCGACGGCGCGGTGAGCGTGGCCATCAGTTATGCGGCGATCGACAACGCGGGCATGCAGGATACCTCTTCCGGCACCGTCACCGTGCCGTTCACCTACATCAGCCTCAGCGGCACGGTGTTTGACGATGCCAACGGGTCTCAGATTAAGAACGGCTTGGAGGCCGTCTATGCCGGCGGCGACTTGCACGTCAACCTCGTCGATACCACCAACCATGTGATCGCCACCAGCGTCGTGGCTGCGGGTGGCACCTACAGCTTCACCAACGTGGCACCTAACACCGCCTACGAACTGCAGCTCACCACCAACGCTGGCATCGTGGGTCAACTCGAGCCGGAGATCGCCTTGCCCTCCAACTGGGTCACCACCGGCGAGAACGTCAGTGACACCCCGGATGGCGCGCCGGACGGCGATATTTTCATCAGCGTGGGCACCAGCAATGCCGACACCTTTAACTTCGGCATCGAGCAATTGCCAAGCACCACCGATTTGCGTCCGGCCTCCCAGTCCAATCCCCGCGGCACGGCACAAGTGACGGTTCCCACTTTGGCGGGTAGCGACCCGGAAGATACCACCGTGACCCGCTTCCAAATCACCAGCCTGCCGGCCAGCGGCACGCTCTACTACGATGGCACCGCCGTGACCCTCAACCAGGTGATTTTAGCCTACGATTCGACCAAGTTGACGGTGGACCCGAAGGACGGCGCGGTGACGGTGAGCTTCTCGTATGCGGCGGTGGATGTCGCCGGCAAGGCGGATTCAACGCCCGCCACGGTGGTCATGCCATTCACTGATATTTCTCTGACCGGCACGGTGTTTGACGATGCCGACGGCTCCAAGGTCCAGAACGGCATCGAACCGGGTACCAACGCGGGCGGCGGCTTGTACGTCAATCTGCTCAACGCGGCGGGCACCAGCGTGGTGGCCACCACCACCGTCAATTCCGACGGTACCTACAGCGTCGCCAGCGTGGCTCCGAATGCATCCTACATCCTCCAATTGACCATCCACCAGGGGACAGTCGGGCCGACGGTGCCGGCGACGGAGTTGCCGGCCAACTGGGTCAACACCGGTGAAAACGTCGGCGGCACGCCGGATGCTACCGTTGACGGAAAATTGAGCGTGGCGGTGGCCGAAATCAGCGTGACCGCTCAAAACTTCGCCATCGAACAACTGCCCGACAGCGCGCCTGCCAGCCAGACCTACATGAATCCTGGCGGCACGGCGACCGTGACCGTGCCGACCCTGAGTGGCAGCGACCCGGAAGACGGGGACCTTGGGTTTGGCAATCCGGTGGTGGTGACGCTGCCTTCCAATGGCACGCTCTACTATGACGGCGTGGAGGTGGAGGTGGGCCAGACGATCATCCATTATGATCCTGCCAAATTGAAACTCGACCCGCATTTTGAAGGCAGCGGCGTGGTGGCCTTCGCCTTCAGCTTCAAGGATGCTGCGGGCCAGGTGGACCCGAGTCCCGCGACGGTGACGATGACGTTCACCGGGGTGAGCTTGGGCGGTACGGTGTTGCATGATACCAATGGACTGAACGACTCGACCGTCAACGGCAGCGGCACCAATCTCGGCGGCTTGTTGCACGCCAACCTGTTGAATGCAGGCGGCACGGTGCTGGCCAGCGTGGCGGTGGCCACCGATGGCACCTACTATTTCCCGAGTATATCCAGCGGCGGCGTCACGGTCCAGATCAGCGTGAACGCCGGGAGTGTGGGCGACCCGGCACCAGCCACGGCACTGCCGGACGGCTGGATAAACACCGGCGAACATCTCGGCACGGGCACAGGCAGCGACGGCACGCCCGACGGCTTGCTCGCAGTGACCGTGGTGACGGCGGATGTGGCCGACGCCAACTTTGGAATTCAACAACTCGGCACGATTTCCGGCACGGTGCGGGCCGATATCAACGGCGACGGCAGTCCCGATACCTTGTTATCCGGTGTGACCCTTACCCTCAAGTACAGCAACGGCAGCACCGTCACCACTGCCCTCACCGACTCCAATGGCGCCTACAGCTTCACTGATGTGGCGTTCGGCAGCTATCAGGTCGTCCAGACCCAGCCCGCCGGATATGACTTCCTATCCGATGCGGACGGCGGCGATCCCTCCATCATCGGCAATGTGACTCCCCTCACAGTCACCGAAGGGTCGGTCCTCAGCGGCAACGACTTCCTCGACGTCAACTGCCCGGACACCTGGGCGCAGTGGAAGGCCCAGCACCCCGGCCAAACTGCCGGTGGCAACCCCGACGCCGACGCCTATGATAATCTCGCTGAGTTTGCCTTCGCCCTGCCGACCTACAGCGGCGCTGGCAACGCATGGTGGATTCAACCCTCCGCCTTGGACTCCACGGTGCTCGACGGGGTGTTTGTCCGCCCGATTCAGGCGGTCGATAATGTCACTTACTCGCTGCAATACGCCGCCGCTCCGGGCAACCCGACCGTTTGGACGAGCACCGCCCTCACCGCCCTCGCCTCGGGAGTGATCACTATCGGAGCCGGCCCGAACGATTGCACGGAAACCGTCACCATCCATAACCTGCAGTCCGTCACCGGCCATGCCACCAGCGGCATCGTCCGCCTCAAGGCCTATCTGGTCGATGGCGCCACCACCCACACGTCCTACACCGAGACGGAAGGCTGGACCCGGACCACGCTCCAATCGTGCAGCAGTTATAACAACCCGTACCTGCGCGAAACCGCCTTCACCGGCACCGTCACTGCAGTCAGCGGGCAAGTGGTCAGCTTCGGCAGCACCGTGGGACTGACCTTCGCGCCGTCCGGCAGTTATTACATGGAAGTGACCAGCGGCACCTCGGAAGGCCATCGCTTCGATGTGGTCTCCGCCACCGGATCCACCGTGACCCTCGCAGCGGGTGGCAGCCCGTATGGCGGCACCGGGCCGTTCAACACGCTCGCCGCAGTGCCGGGCGATTTGGCTGGCGCTTCGGTGGTCATCCGCCCCCACATGACGCTGGGCCGGATCCTGCCGGTGGCCGGGTTCCAAGCGGCGGCAGATATGGCGTCGGCCGACCAGGTGCAAACTTATGCCAACGGGGCGTGGACCACCTACTGGTTGCAGAGCGGCTCGCCGGCCATGTGGGTCGCCTATCCGGACAATACGGCCGATGCCGGCACCACCGT
>CAIVSK010000212.1 GCA_903908495.1 Akkermansiaceae bacterium | reverse complement strand
AATATGTCTAATTCTAACCCACTGAACAATTGCAGCTACAAGCCGCATATGCGTCAAGGATTCGCTCATAGCCAGATTATGTAATGATTAGTCGACATCGAGGTGATCTAAGCTGGTAAGAAAAGTGTCAACAGTTTCTTGCACGTCCAGCAAAGCCTGCAAAGTTGGCGAGGTTGCATCGCTCTTCATCTCCAGAACATCGGTCCACGGTATGGCTGTTAGCACCTGAGATATCTGGATTTCCATTGCCAGCGCATTCGCGACGATGACCGTCCATTCGGCGGCATTCAGATCATCGGCACCGGGGATTTTTTACAACTGCCGCCCGTTAGAACAAATCCGCAGCATGCCTACGACTGGGCGTTCGATTCGCCCGCGTGGGAGGATGCCGGATTCCAGACGGTCGAGTTGCGGCGCATCATGCGGCAGGACGAACCGGAATTCGTCCAGGCGCTTGCCAAATTCCGCCGGGGTGAGATCGATGGTCTAACCGAGCGCCGATTGCGTCCGCGCATCAGCCTGTTTCCCAACAGGGACATCACGCGCCTCTTCACCCACAACTCGATGGTGGACCGCTGGAACGACTTTTGTCTCGGCGAATTGCCGGGGCCTGAGTCCGTCAGGGAAGCTGAAACATGGGGGCCGCAGCACCAGATCGACTTCTTGGAAAAGAACCTGCTCACGCCCAAGATCCTGCGGCTCAAGCCGGGGGCGAAGGTCATGTTCACCGTGAACCGGCCGGACGATGGCCTTGTGAACGGCCAGACCGGCGAGGTAGTGTCCATCGGCCTGACCACCGTGGTTGTCCACACCGAGCGCCGCGAAATGGAGGTGTCGCCCTACCGCTGGCGCTATGATTCGAACGATCCCGGCACCGCCTGGTTTGAACAACTGCCTTTGCGTCTGGCTAACGCCCTAACAATCCACAAGGCGCAGGGCCTCACGCTCGACTCCGCGTTCGTTGACGTGCGGGCCGCCCGTGAACCGGGCCAAGCCTACGTCGCCCTTTCCCGCGTCCGCACGCTCGCCGGACTGCACCTCAAGGACTGGCCCAAGGGTGTCTTCGTCTCCCAGCGGGCACTCGATTTTCACTTTCCAAAAACACTCCCATGATTGCCTCCATTCCATCTGACCTCAACACCCTCGACCGGCTCGCCGCCGCGCAATTCTATGCCTCCACGCTTGGCTGGGCCATCCACCCGCTGCTGGGCTCTGACCGCGGCGACCCGCAGGAACGCGGCAAGAAGCCGTTGCTCAAAGGCTGGCGCAATCACATTGCCGCCGACATCACCCCGGATTTTCTGACCAAGTATTTTGGCCCCGGCACCAACAACAACATCGGTTGTGTCGTGCGCCCGCCGTTCATCCATGTCGATCTCGATAGCAAACCGGATGCTGGGGCCTCGGTCATGGAATGGCTGGCCACGCAACCGGACCTGGCCGCCGTCCCCCGCGAGCGCACCGGTGGTGGCGCCCATCTCGCATTCATCTGTCAGGACATGCCGGACGAGGTGATGAAATTGAAGAAGCCACCCACCTGCCAGATCAACGACAAGGTGAGCGCCGAACTCTATCTGAACGGGATGAATCTCGTGCTGTCGCCGTCCATCCACAAAAGCGGTCACACTTATCTATGGGAGGTGACGGGTGACATTCCCGATGTGAAGTGGGCCGACCTGTGTCGTTGGTTCGGGTTCGCCACGCCGGAATCGAAAAAGCCCGGACGCCCCGGCAAGGAAAAGCCGTGGTGGTCCCGGTGGGATCAGGACTTGCGCACGCTGGATCTGGCCGGGGTGATGGAAGACCTTGGCCGCCTGGGGGGCTGCCTCGATCCTGATCAAAACAAATGGTCGGTGCGCTGCCCGTGGGAAGCCAATCATTCAAATGGTGCCACCGATGCCCCCGGTTCCGACACGATCATTTTCAATCAGGCCGAAACCATGCCAGGTTTCCGCTGCCTGCATGCGCACTGCGATTCACGCGGCATCAAGGATCTGGTCGAGTGGGCGGAGGGTCAAAAACCCGGCATCATCGCCGCCCGCTGCGCCAACCTCCGCGTCTGGGCCCCAGGCAACACCAATGCCAAGGGTCGCCCGCGCATCGAACTGCCATCCCTTGGCAGAGCCCAAGGTGAGTTTGGCAAGGAAATGGGCGAGAAAATCGGCCCGACACTCGACCTGTTCCAGTTTTCCAACAACGTGGTGGAAATCACCACCATCCCGGCCGCCGACAAAAAAGGGGCGATCCCAGGTCACATGCTCTCAACCCTGCGGCCTACGGAACTCGTCACCGCGGTCGAACGCACGGTGGAAACCGGCGTCATCAAGGAAGACGATGCCGGCGACAGCGTGTTCGTGCCCAAGAGCATGAGCGAGGCGGATGCCAGGATCACGCTGGTCAGCGGGTTCTTCGGCTCCAGGCTGCCGCGCATCCGCCGCGTGCTCGACGTGCCGGTACCGCATTTGTCCGATGACGGCAAACTCGTCTATCCGAAGCCGCGATACGACGAACGATTCGGCACCTGGCTCAACCCGCATGCGCCACAGTTAAGGACCATGGGCCTGAGCGAGGCGCTGAACTGGATCTACACGGATTTGTTCGGGCCGGCCGAGCAAGGCGGGTTCTGGTGGCACGACGAGCAGGCGCGCGTCCATGCCGTCGCCCGGTTCATCACCCCGTTCTGTCGGGGGCTGATGGACTGGAACCGCCCGCCACTCTGGATTTTCGATGGCAACCGCGAGGGTTGCGGCAAGGACACCTGCGCCGACATCATCCGACGGGCAAAGTCCACTATCACGGCGATGGGACGATCAGCTTTGTTCGACCTGTCGACTTCAAGTCGTTTGATGACCGTGAGCTGTTCCATCACGAAGACCGCAACACTGACCTACTTCTAACCGCTGACCATCAGGTCGCCTTCATTACCAACACCGGCAATCCAATCAAACGTGCCGCCATCGAGGTGACTGAGGGCAACTGCCGTCACTTCATCGCTGCCGGAACCATGGTTCGTCCGAAGACGGATGCCCGCATGGATGCATTCACCCGCACGCTGGCAATGGTTGTGGCGGATGGCTATTTCAGCAGCCCCCGCTGCGTGCGCTTCGGCTTCTCCAAGCAGCGGAAAGTGGACCGATGCCTAAAACTGCTGGGGGAACTTGGCCTTACACCGCGTATTTCGATTTCGGGCCGAGTGACAAGTATCAGCGTCACAAACGAGGAATGGGTGGAAACCCTGCTGTCCTGGATCACGATCCGTAAAGACCTCTCGTGGCGCTGCGTCACAGAATTGCCCACCGACGTCTATCTCGATGAAGCAGGATACTGGGATTCCTATCTGATTCGCGGCACGGCACGCGACCGGGCTCTTTTCAGCACCACGTCCAAACAAACGGCGGAGGTGATGCAGGCGATGGCGGCGACGAGTGGTGTTCCGTCACTTTTGCGACATGAGCCACGGACAAACGAAAAGCATTCCGACATCTGGAATCTCTCATACGTCCACGACGGTCCAACGACGTGGCGGGCGTCATGGAATCTCAAACCGACAGGCCGACGCGAACGGGTCTGGTGCGTCCAGGTGCCATCAGGAGCGATTCTGATCCGCCGCAACGGCAAGGTCTGCGTGCAGGGCAACTGCAACTTCGGCCTCCTTTACGGCCAATCGGCCCCAGGCCTCGTTAGATACGCCGCCACGTCCTACGGGGTGACGATGACCGGCGACCAGGCCACCGACATCCGCCTGGCATTCTTCCGCAGCTACTCGCGCCTCCGCCAGTGGCACGGACTCAGCCACCAACAGGCCGAGGCGGGCGTCACGGAGGTCCGCACCCGCGCCGGTCGCCGCCGCCTGATCCCATCCACCGCCACCGACTGGGAACGCTTCACCGCGCTGGTCAACACACCGGTTCAGGGCGGCACCGCCGACGGCATGAAGCACGCTCTGATTCTGATCGACCAGCGCCTGCCGAAATCCGCCCGCATCGTTTCCACCGTCCACGATGAAGTGGTCGTCGAGTGCCACGAGGACACGGCCGAGCAATGCCGCGAAATCATCACGACCGCAATGGTCGAAGCCATGGCCGCCCTCTTCCCCGAGGTGCCGGTCGAAGTTGAAGCCAACATCTGCAACACCTGGGCCGAGAAATGAACTCCGACGATTACAGCCAACGCCAAAAAGCCAAAGACGCCGAGTACGAGCGCCAGTACCGGGCATGGGTCCAGTCGCTGCCTGAGGACCAGCGGCGGGAACTCGAAGCCCAGGGACTGGCGGAACCCGACTTGGCCCGCCACGGCAACGGTTCCGCCAAGGGAGATGCCGCCGACAGCCCGCTCATGCGCCAGGGCGATGATCCGGCCCTCATGCCGGAACCAGAACCGGAGCCGGATCCCAAGAGCGCACCGGACGACAACGAAGCCGCGTGGTCGACCGCCCGTCATGTCCTGGGCGAAGTGCTCAACCACGCCAACGCCCGTCTAACGGCAGAGTGCATCGCCCTGGTCAGCGGCCTGATCTACACCGGGGATTCCATGACCGACATCGCCAAACGCCATGGCATCAGCCGCGCCGCGGTGTCGAAGCGCTGCGTCGAGCTGACCGAACTGCTCAACCTTCGACCCTCCCGCGCCATGCGTTCGTTGACAGCCCGCAACACATATCGCTCCGCCCGCATCAACAACACCAGATCCAATGAATCAATCGATCCAACTCCCGAACCCTAAAGTCACCGTCAGCCGCCTCGGCATGCGCATCATCGACCCGCTCACCCCCGAGGAATGGCAGGAACTCGCCGCTGGCATCGGCGGAATGGCCACTTCGATTGCCTTCATCGTCGGCGACTGGCTCGTCTATGGCCAAAGCCTGTTCGGCACCGATGGCTTCCCTGACAAGAAGGTGGAACATCCGTCCTATCAACTCGCCATCAAAGCCACCGGCCTCGACCTGTCCACCCTCCAGAACTACGCCTACGTCAGCCGCAGCATTCCCTATTCGTTGCGCAGCGAAGGTCTGTCATGGGAGCATCACCGCTTGCTGGCAAAGCTCCCCGACGGTGAAATCCAAAGTTGGATAGAAACCTGCGTGACCGAGGATAGCGCCGGTCGCCGGATGTCCACCCGCCGCCTT
>CAIVSK010000211.1 GCA_903908495.1 Akkermansiaceae bacterium | reverse complement strand
GTTTTCTTTAGTTTCGTAACGACATACTCTCTTAGCAGGGCCAGATCTCCATCATGACAACAGAACACCGGAACCACATGATACGTCGTTCCTGCTTCCGTCGTCTTTGCTCGCGAGTTGAGTTTAGTTATTCGTGGCTGTTCATCTTCAGCCAGCATAAACGCATACAAGATTCTCATCTCCCGGTATTCAGGTTTTAAGAGTTCTCTGAGAAACTTGGTTCGGCCCATTTCGCTTTCATCGAAGAGCACCTCTGCGGCATTGGGATTGAAGCCGCGATTGATTCCGTCTAGGCGAGTGAGTGACAGCTTCATATTGACTATGCGCAATGCGGTATCATCAACCTCTGCACCACTGGAGACAAGGCACAGCGCGGAAAGCAACGTGATTAGAAGAACTTTCATGATAATTTCTGGCGAACAGTTTTATTGAACAGCGTGCGGCATATGCCCTTGTTGAACAGCCCGCTGTATAACAAGGGCATATGCCGCCCGGAAGGGCACTTCTCTGGGTGGACTGGTCATGAACAGGCTTCTAGCCATAAATGGTCAGCCAACCAAGCAGAAAATGCGCATTGCCGGAAATACGCGCGCCTGAGCCAGCCAAAGTAGCACAAAATCGCCGTCTGCGCCAGCCGTCGAGGGGGGCAGGAAATCTATTAAGCGGGGTGACAAAGTCCCCGGTTCCCCGCACCCACCACCAATTCTCGCAAAAGGTGAATTTTTCGCGCTTTACACTTTTTTCACGAGGGAAACCAGCTCTGACGGGAAGGAAATCAGGGGTGACCAACCGAGCTCCCGCCCTACAGCCTCTAGGGACGCGAGCGTTTCCGGCACGTCGGCAGGATGGGGGGGTCTGTGGTCGATTTGGGGTGTAAAGCGTGTAAAGCACTTTACACCGCCGCAGGTCAATTTTGCCAGCCCAAGCATTTCGAGAACGGTGTGGTTGCAGCCCGTCCCCACGTTCAGCGTCACGGCACCCTGCCCCTGCCACCGGACCGCCATTTCGACGGCCCGCTTCACGTCGTAAACGTGGGTCAGATCCCGCTTGGTGCTCCCGTCGCCGTTGATCACCACCGGCTCGCCCGCGGCCAACCGGCGGCGGAACGCTTCGAGGGCCAGGTCTGGCCGTTGCCCCGGCCCCCACACCGAGAAGAACCGCAGGGCCACGAACCGGACGCCGTGCAGCTTGGCGAACATGCCGCCCCACTGCTCGCACTGCAATTTGGTCAGGGCGTACGGACTGCACGGATCTTCCTTCTCCCCCTCGGTGAACGGCAGCGGGCTGCGCGGGCCATAGACGCTCGACGACGAGGCGAAGACGAAGACCGGATTGTCCCCGGCGTACCGGCTCAGAATCCGCACGGTCCCGAGCACGTTGGTCTGGCAGTAGGAGATCTCGTCCCCGATTGACGGCCTGACACCCGCCAGCGCCGCCAGATGCACGACGGCATCGAACGGCCCCTGGGGCAGCAACTCACTCCGGATGTCGCACTGGACGAATTTCATGCGGTCAGGCAGGCACCCGTTTGGCGTCACGCAGTCGAGCGCGGTGACGTCGTAGCCAAGGTCATGAAGGTAGCGAACGACGTGCCGGCCGATAAAGCCGCACGCCCCGGTGACGAGCACTGATTTTGGATCCATGATCTCCCCGGCCCGTCAACCCGTTGACACCCCCGGCGGAGCATGAGCAAACTGATCGCCCTCTGCATTGGACACAGCCGGATTGTGAATGGTCACCAGGACGGCGGGGCCGTTGCCCTCGATCACAAGACGTCTGAATGGATCTTCAATTCGGAGCTGGCGAAATCCGCTTGCGCCGCGCTTGCCGACTTGGGAATCCCCGCCACGATCATCTCGCGCTACGAGGGTATTGGTTACGAGCACGCCCAGGAGTGGCTGGCCGGTGAGTTGAAGCGGCTCGATGCCGGTGCCGCGCTGGAACTGCACTTCAACGACTCGGACAATCCAGCCTCCAACGGTCACGAGTTCCTGTTCTGGCACGGTTCCACCAGGGGCAATGCACTGGCAACCGCGCTCGACAAGCGAATGGATCTGCTCATGCCCATGATCCGCCACCGCGACCTCGTGGCGATCACCGGCACCGACCGGGGGGCGGCATTCCTGCGGGGGACGCCCTGTCCCGCGGTGATCGTCGAGTCGTTCTTCGGGTCGAATCACGATGACTTTGAGAACGCTGTCCGCTTCATCGAAACTCTTGCGAAGGTCATCGCCCTCGGGATCCGCGACTGGCTCGCCGCCTGATCCGCCGTTGACACCCGCCGCCGTGCATGGTTCGAGGACTGTTCATTACCAATTTCACCCTTGAGGAAGTCACTGCCATCCAGGCGAAGGCGAAGGCGCTGTTGCTCGAAGGCAAGACGATCATGAGTTGGGGTGACTCCGAAACGTCCGTGACGAAGCAGTTCACGCTGCCTGTTGATCAGATTCTCGAAGAGTGCGCCCACGCCCTGAAAGTGCTCTGTCCTTCGAGCTTTGGCCGGGACCGCATTGCCACCTCCTCTCGAATCTCTGGATTCCTTGCGAAATGAATATCAAATCCCTCCTCGCCAGTCTGATCCCGCCGATCCTCAACCCGTCAACGTGGTTTTCCCCGTTCGAGTCAGTCAATCCGTCGCCGCGGCGGGGGCTTGTGCCTGGATACGCCCCGACCGACGCGAAGCGGGAACTCACCCCCTCCGTCCGCAAGGAGCAGGTTCGCAAGGCCCGCTACCTCCACAAGAACAGCGGATTTGTCCGCGAACTTGTCGGCAACATGGCGCTCTACGCGACCGGCGACGGCATCCGCGTCCAGGCGCAATCTGGAAACGCTGACTGGAACCGTGCCGCCGAGGAGTATTTCGAGCTCTGGAGCGCCGGTTGCGAGGTGACCGGCCGCTTTTCGTTCGAGGAGTGCCAGGGCCTCGTGTGCCGCGGCATCGACATCGACGGCGAATACTTCGTCCACAAGACCCGCGACGAGCACGGCGAACCGCGGATCCAACTGATCGAGTCCCACCGGGTGACCGACGATTACAGCAAATCCGGATCCACGGATGGGGTCGTGCTCAACGCCTACGGCGCGCCGGTTGCCTACCGGGTGAAGCAGGACGACGAGACGTTCCTCGATCTTCCGGCGCAGGCCGTCCTGCACATCTATGAACCCGAGTGGGCCAGCGCCGTCCGCGCGCATCCGAGCATCCAGCACTCGATCAACCACATCCTCGACGAGATCGAGTTGATCGCGCTCGAAAAGCACGCCGTCAAGGACAACGCCGACGTGGCCCGCACCATCACCACCGAGCGCGGCTCTATCGACGACAACGGCGACTTCGTCCTGACTGGCGAGAGCGCCGAAATCGACCCGTCTGACCCCGTGAAATTGCAGGAGATTGTCGGGGGGAAAATGGTCGTCCTCAAGCCCGGCGAGAAATTGGAATCCTACCAGCCGAACCGCCCAAGCCCGACGTTCACCGGCTTCCTTGAGCACATCCGGCGCGACGCCGCCCTGGGAGTGCTGCCGTTCGAGTTCGCCGCGGATTCAAGCAAGGTTGGCGGGGCCGGGGTGCGGCTGGTGGTGGCCAAGGCCGACCGCAGGTTTTCCTACCGCCAGATGATCATCGAGCGCCGCATGATCCGGCCGGTGTGGATGTATGTCATTGGCGACGCCATCAACCGGGGTTTGCTGCAACCCGTTGCCGGGTGGTGGAAGATGTCCACGGTGCCGCCGCGGAGAATCACGGTGGACGCCGGCCGCGAGGCGCAACAGAACCGCGCCGATGTCGAGACCGGACTCAAGACCCTGACTGACCACTACAACGAACTCGGCACCACGTTGGCCAAGGAGATCGACCGCAGGGGGCAGGACGCCAAGTTGATCCTCGAAACCGCCGAGAAATACGGCGTGCCGATTGATATGCTCTGGAAACCCAATGGCATGACGGTCACGAGCAACCTGCCCGACGAGCCGCCGCTGCCCGCCCAGCAACCTGCGGGCCGTTGACATCCGGCGCGGGGCATGAAACCCGCGTTTCTCCAAACCCGCGAATGGCTCATCCTGCCCGAATCGTTGCAGGCGATGATCTTGTCGGCCGAGGCGTCGATGAAACTTGGCGCCCAGGTGCAGGCCCCGAAGAAGTGCTCGCTCCTGTCGGTTGCGGATGGCGTCGGCACCATCGACATCATCGGCCCGATCATGCGCAACCCCGATGCGTTCGACCGTTACGTGATGGACGCGACCGACTCGCTGGAAATCGCAGACGCGCTGGCGGAGGCCGGCCGCCGCCCCGACGTGAAAGCGGTCATGCTGAACATCGACTCTCCTGGTGGGACCGTGAACGGCACGCCCGAACTTGCCGACGCCGTGTCCGCGCTGAACTCCGCCAAGCCGGTGTATGCGTTCACTTCCGGCCTGATGGCGTCCGCTGCCTACTGGATCGCCAGCCAGGCGCGGGCCATCTATGCAACGCCGTCGGCCCGGGTCGGGTCCATCGGTGTCGTGCAGACGGTCGTTGACCAGTCCGCGCGGCTCGGGGCCGCCGGGATCAAGGTCGAGGTGTTCACCGTCGGCAAGTACAAGGCGATGGGTCACCCCGCCACGTCTCTCACCGATTCCCAGCGCGAACACATCCAATCCAACCTGGAAGAGATCGGGGCCGACTTCCGCGCCGCGGTGCTGGCGCGCGGCCGTTCGATCCCCGCGGAGGCGATGGAAGGCCAGACGTTCAGCGGCAAGCAGGCGCAGAAAGTGAACCTCGCAGGCGTGGTGCCGAACGCTGCCGAGGCGTATCGCCGCCTCCAGACCTATCACGCTGCGGTTGACACCAAAACCCGTGCGATGAAAACCGTCGAACAAGAACTTGCCCAGGCAACCGCCGACCTGACGAAATTGCAGGCGGATCACAAGGCCCAGTCCGAGCTGCTCACCGAAGAGTCCGGCAAACTCGTCAGCGTGCAGGCCGAGGTCAAGAAACTGACCGACGAAAAGGCCAAGGTCGAAGGTGAACTCGCAACCGCCAAGGCCGATCTCGCTACGTCGAAATCCAAGGTCACCGAGCTTGAGGCCAAGGATCACGACTTCGAAAAGAAGGTTCAGACCGAACTTGCCCGCCTTGCCGCCGCCACCGGCACCACCACTCCCGCCGCGGTCACCGGCACCAAGTCCGGCGACGAGCAGAACACCAAGACCCGCGCCGAGTTCGACAAGCTCGACCACGAGTCACGCAACGCCTTCTTCCGCAACGGGGGAAAGCTCACCGAATGATAGATCCGCCAGTCATCACCACCAAGAAACAGTAAAATTCCATGGCCAACACCCTCACTCTCACCGCCCTGTCCGAGAACATCTTCCGTGCTCGTGACAAGGTCGCCCGCGAACTGGTCGGATTCATCCCGGCAGTCATGCTCAACAGCGCCGCCGACGGCGTCTCGCTCAACGGCAACGTCGTCAGCTTCCGCACGTCCCAACCGACGCTCAACACCAGCTATACCCCGTCCATGACGATCCCGGCTGGTGACGACCAGACCATCGCTGGTGACACCATGCAGATCGGTCAAACGGCCAACGTGAAAATCCCGATCACTGGCGAGCAGTTCAAGCAAATCAGCAACACCGTCGGCGGGCAGGCTGTCATCGACGATATGTTCGCCCAAGGCATCCGCACCCTGGTCAACGCCATCGAGTCCCACCTCGGCACGGTGATCAAGAACGGTTCGTCCCGCGCCTACGGCACCGCCGGAACCGCTCCGTTTGCGAGCGATCACAAGCCGCTCAACTATCTTCGCCAGATCCTCGTGGACAACGGTTGCCCGATGGACGGCCAGGTTTCCGCGGTCATGAACTCGTCCGCCGGCACGAACCTGCGCAACCTGTCGAACCTGTACAAGGTCAACGAGTCCGGCAACGACATGCTGATCCGCCAGGGCGTGTTGCAGGACATCTCCGGTTTCATGCTCCGCGAGTCCGCTGGCACGGCGTCGCATACCAAGGGCACCGCCGCCAGTTCGACCACGAATGCCGCTGGTTACGCCAAAAACGCCGCCGCCCTCACGCTGGCCAGCGCCGGCACCGGCACGCTGCTCCCTGGTGATTGCGTCACCTTCGCTGGTGACACCAACATCTATGTGGCCGCCAGCGGCAGCAATGATGTCTCTGCCGGTGGCATCCTCACCCTGAACCGCCCGGGCCTCCAACAAGCGATGTCGGCTGCGACCAAGGCCATCACCGTTGGCGCCAGCTACGCGGCGAACATGGCCTTCCACCGCTCGGCCGTCGAACTCGCCATGCGCCCGCCCTCCATGCCCCCCGGCGGCGACGCCGCGGTTGACCGCATGACGGTGGCCGACGACAAGTCGCCCCTGGTGTTCGAGGTGGCGGTCTATAAGGGCTACGGCATGGTGATGTTCGACCTGACGGTGTTCTACCAGGCGAAGGTCTGGAAACCCGAGTTCGTCGCCACCCTGCTCGGCTGATCCACTTGCTTGGTAAATTGACAATGTTGTTAGGGAGCCCCCGCCGATGGTAAATCGGCGGGGGCATTTTGTTGACACCCGACGCCGTGCATGAGCCTTGAAATGGAAATCGCCGCCGACTTCGACGCACTCGCCTCCGAACACGGTGTCCCCGCTGCCTGGAAGTCGATCAGCTTCACCGCTCTCATGAGCCGGGTGCGGGAAGGTCAGCAAATCGCCATTGGCGGATTCGTCGAGTCGCCCGACATGAGCCTGCGTGCGCTCAAGTCAGCGTTCCCGAACGGGGCCCTGCCCGAGTTCGGTGATCTCGTCACCGTTGGCGGCGTTGAATACCGGGTCTCGAAGCCGTCGAGTCACCCCCGTTCGCCAATCCTCCTCCTCACCCTAACGACCGCCAATGAGTGACGATATCAGGATCAGAACGAGCCTCGGCGGGGTCGGCCGCACGAACGCACTGCTGCGGGATTATTGCCGCAAGGTCGGCCGCCCCCTCGATTCCATCATTAAGCAGGAGGGCCGCGGGTTGGGGGTCGAGCTTGCCCGCTTCACCCGCCCGTTTGGGTTTGGTGAAAAGGCGAAGAGCCGGGGCGAGAAGGCCGTGGCCGCCGACATTTACCGGGTGTTCAAGCCGCCGGCCGAGGCGTTCGAGAAGATGAAGCTCGTCGATCCCGAGCTGGCTGACCGCTTTTGGGCAGACGTGACGAACCGGCGCTTTGCCAAGGCGAACAAGGATCTGAAAGACCCGATGTCCCCAATGAAGGAAATCTCCTTGGGCCGCCTCGACCCGAGACTGCACAAGGATAGTCGAGTCGGCAAGTTCGCCAATGTCCCGAAACGGTGGAAACCAATGCAGATCGTCACCACTCCCAAGGCCATCGACAATTACGTTACCCGCAAGTTGAAGATGGTCGGCTTCGCCAAGTCGTCATGGATCAACGCCGCCAAGGCCATCGGCGGGCGCGTGCGCGGCGCGGCGCAGTGGGCGATGCGCCATAAGAATGCCCCTGGCACAGCCCGGTTTCGGAGCGGCCAAAACCCGTCAGTCACACTGATCAACTCGCTCGACTACATTGAGCAGGTCTGCCCGAGATCCTCTGTCGAGATTGCGTTGAGGAATGCGCAAGGCCGCCTCCGCAAAGCGATGGCCGCGGCCCTGGTCGCCGTGAACGCAAGGCAGAATCGAGCCATGAACCGCCGCCGCGCCGGTTGACGTGATTCACTGGCCATGCCTGAATTGATCGAAGATATTCTGACGAAGAACCTGGTTGAATGGGTGGTATTGCATCTCAATGGAGGTTTTGTCCCCCTCGACCGGGTCCACATCTCGAACCGCGACCTTGTCCGCAAGCGCCCCTGCGTTGTTTTCGAGGTCATCGAATCAAAGCGTTTCCCAGCGATGCCGAACTCAGCCGCGGTGAAACTTGACATCCACGTTTTCTCCCAGGTCAAAGACACGCCCGCCGAAGATCACGGAGCGATGGCCCGAGAGATGCAGGATGTGCTTGCGGACAAGCAGACGCTCAAATCCGATCTCAACTCCACGACGTTCGTGCTGCATGACCTGATCCTGCGGGGAAGCTCGACGCTGCCCGACGAAGAGCAGGGCCGCGAGTCTGTGCTCACCTACGACGCCGTTGTGTCCGCGGTGTAGTTGACACCGTGGTTTAGTCATGAGCGCAACCTCACTTGGAACCTTAGGCGTTTGGGGAATCGGCAACGATCAGACCGGTCTGCTGATCACCGACCATTCTTTCGACTTCTCCGATCAAGAGAAGCCGGTGCTCAGCAAGTCCGGTGAAATCATCGGCCTCGGGATCTATCAAGAGAAGGTCGAAATCAAAATCTCCGGACTCGTTCCTGTGACCAGCCCGTTCACCGGCAAGATCGCCGCCGTCCTCGCCCTTGGCAACGCGATCCCCGCGCACGCCCAGAACATGACCGGTGGGGCGACTCTCTTGCGCTCCGTGAACCGTGCTGCCAACAACGAGGACTGGGAGAAGATCGAACTCACCGCCATTCACTATCCGTTCATGATTGTCGTTTAACCCCCACTCCACCCCCTGAGATTCGAGATGAATGCTGGTTCAGTATCCCATATTTCTTCCACGGCCACGACCAACACGGCCCTGGCAGCGGCCCTCACCGCCGTCGGCATCCCACTGTCCGACAAATCCTTCATCAAGGTCGTTGGCGATGGCGTTCGCGGCGAACGGACGATGTGGTTCTTCGAGGAAAGAAGCCTCTGCGGGAAATACAAGACGCGGGAGTTGATCGCCGCATGGAGCGATGATTCCTGGCACTTAGCCAACCCCGAGCACCCGTTCGCCTACATCAAGTGCGCCCTATCTAACCGGGAGAAGCTCGTGGACAAGGTGAAGCAGGAAGTTCCACTCGCCTGCGTCAAGCGCCGCGGCAAGATCGCCTTCATCCCTCTCAACGCCACCCTGCAAGAACAAGATATGTTCATGCGCCAACTCTGAGATCCTATGAACGACACCGAACGCACCAAGCTGCTGTCCGCAGCCTTCGCCGAAGTTGAAACCATCGTCGGCGGCCACGCCCTGCGCCCGCTCTCCCTGGCAACGTATGACGTTCTCCTGCGAACCTGCAACCCACTCGTGGAAGGCAAGGTTCCGAAGGACGGAACGCCCGAGTTCACTGGCGCGATGATGGGCTTCGTCTATGCTCACTGCGCCCCTTGGCGCGAAGTGGTCCGCGCCTCGTTCGACGACCAGACCTTCCGCGAGGAAGCGCTGATCTTTTGCGGCGACCTGACGCCCGAGGACTTCGCCGTGGCGTTCCGAGCACTCGAAACGCAAAGCAAGCAGTTGGAGGCCGCGCAAGCGAGGACGTTGGGGGGAGGCGGTGCCGCAAAAAAGCGACGGCCTGCGACGAACCGGGCTTCATAGCCGCTCAGGTGTTGTCCGTCGCCGCCGAAACCGGCTGGTCAGAGCAGACGATCATGTTCATGGCTATGGCCAAACTCGCCCAGTTCCAGCACTGCATCATGCGCCGCAACGGCGCGCGCACCGTTTGGAGCAACGACGTCGATGAACCCGACGACGGTGGGAGCCGGGATCTCGGTGAGCGACTCGCCATGTTGAGGGAGCAATGGCTTGGCACGGTTGACTCCGACACTGACACATGAGCGCGCTTACCGTAACTCTTGGGGCTGACTACTCGGGTCTTGCCCGGTCGATGGCAGGGGCAACCGCCATTATCTCCGCCGCCGCCAAGCGCATGACGAAGATCAGCGGGTCCGGCATGGCTGGTCTTGGCAAGGGGCCTGCTGCTGCACTCGGAAAGGGATTTGCCCTCAGTGGGCTCGCGCTCAAGGCTGGGATCGGGACCGCGCTGGCTGGCGGGGCCGCGGCTGCCGCCGTCGGGGTGAAGGCTGTCAGTCAGGCCGCCGACTTCGAGCAGACGAAGGTGGCCTTCACCACGTTGATCGGATCCGCCTCGAAGGCCGAGGAGGTGCTCGGTCGCCTCCGCAAGTTTGCCGACGAGACCCCGTTCGAGTTTCCCGAGATTGCGGACGCCGGCCGCAAGTTGATCGCCTTCGGTGAGGACGCCAACACCGTTCCCGATACCCTGCGCCGGATTGGGGACATTTCCGCCGGCATCCAGGCGCCGATCAACGAGATTGCCGAGATCTACGGCAAGTGCCGCGTGCAGGGCCGTCTGTTCGCTGAGGACGTGAACCAGTTGACCGGCCGCGGCATCCCAGTGATTCAAGAGTTGGCCAAGCAGTTTCACATTTCCGAGGCCGGGGTGAAGAAGCTCGTCGAGTCCGGCGCTGTCGGCTTCCCGCAGATCGAGAAGGCGTTCAAGGGCATGACCGACAAGGGCGGCAAATTCCACGGCTTGATGGACGAGCAGAGCAAGACGACGAAGGGTCTGTTCTCGACCCTCAAGGACGCTGTGAACGGCGTCTTCCGCGAGTTCGGCAATCCACTCAACGACGCCATCCGCCCCCTGGTTGCCGGGGCGATTGATCTCGTCGGCCAGCTCACCCCGCTTGCGGTCGACGCTGGCGAGAAGGTCAAATTCGCCATCAACTTCATGCTTGCCGCATTCCAGAGCGGCCTTGTCACCGCACTGGTCAGCACCT
The DNA here is from genome assembly GCA_903908495.1 of Akkermansiaceae bacterium. GTDB lineage: Bacteria > Verrucomicrobiota > Verrucomicrobiia > Verrucomicrobiales > Akkermansiaceae > Luteolibacter. Next base: position 1,991 of record CAIVSK010000211.1, on the reverse strand, counting down.
CGCTCCAATATGGCTTCGAGGAGGCGATCAACTATCTGATCAACGGCCTCCGCATGTCCGTGACGTACTTCTTCGCCCTGATCGGAAACGGTGGGATGTGGTCCGGCTTGGCGTCTATCCTCATCGGTGTTGCCGAGATGTTTGGCGCTGCGCTGATGAACGCGTTTCGCTACCCGATGGAGATTTTCCAGGCGAGAATGCTTTCTTGGTTCACTCGGTTCAAGAACTGGTGGGCTGACAATGGGCCGATAGACGGAGATCACACGAAGTACCAGACCGACCCGAACAAGATTCTGGAGATTCTCCACAAGCACAACACCGAGGAGGATGTACCTGGCGGCATGCTCGCTGACGCGAAGGAGAGGATTGCTGCCGGTCTCCCAGGGGTTATAGCTGCATCCAAGGCGGCCGCTGCCACGGCGAATGAGTTCGGCACCGAGAATTTCATCGACACGACCGGCGTGAAGGATGCCTTGGAAAAGGTGATCCAGCAAATCATGGATTCGATGCCGAAGCCTGATGAATCGAAGAAACCCGATGACCCTGGTTACACTCCGCCGACCCCGCAGAAGGGCGACGACATGCCCGCGAAGCTCGCACCCATTGTCTCCTCGCTAGGCAAGGTTGGCGGCGGCGGCTATGACCCCGGCGGCGCGCTCGATGCCCAGCGGGAAAATAACCGTCTGACCGGACGCACGAATGAGTTGCTCACCGATTTGAACAAGGGCGTCGAGAAACTCGGGGCGAAGCGCAATGTCGCCTCCTTCGGTTGACGCCGAACCTGTCTTGAGATGGCCAAGCACCTAGCGATTGAACGAAACACCCTCTATCCTCAACCTGGATCGAAGATCAAGGTCGATAAGGAGGGCAAATGGACGGCGACCGAGATCTATCACGTTCACCGGCTCGACGCCGTGAAGTTGATGCCGCGGACTGGCACCGTCCACCCCGAGGTCGCTTTCATTTCTGTTGTCGATTCGGAGATTGAGTTCGGGGAGGCCGACCTTGCCGTGATCACCAGCCAGTATTCCGGTGCCGAGGACACTGGCAGCGGCAACGAGAAGGCGAACGCCACGTACAGCATGGACATCGCGCTCTCCGAGGAGCACTTGCTCCTATGCCACCACTACAAGGACATTGGCACCAAAGAGCGCGAGGCACTCAAGGGCATCATTGCCGGCAAGGACAAGGACGATCAGGGCAACAAGCTCCGTGACAAGGTCACCAGCGCGCTTGGCATTGATGCACTGTCGAAGATCGACCGCGGGCAGGTCAGCTACTACTGCCCCAAGATCACCTGGAAAGAGAAATGGGTGTGCAAGCGCTCCGTCAGCGCGGACGAACTGAACAGGATCGGCAAGATCGACACGCCGAACGGGCCATGCCCCGCACTCGCCGGGACACGCAACTGGCTCAGAAACGGTTGCACCCAGGATCAGGAGGGCAAGCACGCATTCACCCTTCAACTCGAATGGCTCGCCAGCAATGAAGATGGGTGGGATTCCCAAATTTACGCGCACTCATGAAGCTCCCACCCAAGAAGAAACCCGGCGACCCGATTCTCGCCTCCGACTGGAACATGATGCTTGAGGCGATTGCCGCCCGCACCCCGGCACCCGGCCAAGGTTTGAACCTGTCCTCCGCGTCCGGCGGGTTCTCCTACTCGCTGCCAGGGCAGCTTGGTCAGCTTCCCAAGGGCCAGCCGCCGTTCTCAGTCATCGCCATCGAGAAAGGACCAAGCAGCGCCTATCTCGTGACGATGCAGCAGGGCTGGGTGATCGAGCGCAACCTCCTGAGCACCACCCACCCCGCGGTGATCCTTCACATGCCGAAGTACGGCGGCACGCCGCTCGCCACGATCCCGCGGCCGCAACTGAGCGTCGGGGTCAACGAGATCGCGTGGTGCCGCTACCGCTGCGCTCCCAGCGGGCTGATCAACTACCCGCCCGAGATCGTCGTTGCCGCGGCCGACCAGCCCGGGGCGCACTACT